>JAYVMG010000456.1:0-2843 GCA_043759095.1 Acidobacteriota bacterium
GTGACCGGTGAACTGAAGGGCGAGTCGATTACGATCTCGAAGATCGAGACGCCCTGAACACCCCGAACACCAGCCAGTAGCACCCGGCCGCGGCCACCACCAGCATCATCCAGCGCATCGCACCGGCGAGGAACGCCGCGTCCATCGCCGGCCACTCGACGTGATATTTCCTGAGCACCTCGAAACGCTCCGTCATCCAGTGCCAGGCCGTGTGGGCGACGAGCGCCGAGAGGATGATCGTGCCGACGCGCTCGGACACGAGGTATCGGAAGAGCAGACCAAGCGCCGGTATCAGCACGACAAGCACGAGCAGTTGTCCGAGTTCGACGCCGATGTTGAACGACAGCAACGACGCCGGCACGTGCGAGCCGGCGAACTGCAGCGTCTGCCGCAGGGCGAACGAGAACCCGAACCCGTGCGCGAGGCCGAAGCCAAACGCGATCAGCCATCGTCGCTCGAAGGCAGACTCGGAAAAAACCGCGGAGATCGCCGGGACCGCAGAGAAAATATTACTTTGCGAGCTTTCCGAACTCTGCGGTTTTTTCTCTATCGCAAAGACGACGTTCTCCAGCGCCAGGTAGACGATGGACGTGGCGATCAACGTCTCGACCAGCGGCGGAAACCACAGCGCGTCCGGCGCGAGGCTATACGCGGATGCGATCATCGTGATCGCGTGTGCGACGGTGAACGCCGTCACGACGGCGACCAGCGGACGGACGCGCCGGAACGGGATCACCAGGCAGGCGAGAAACAGCAGGTGGTCCGTGCCCTGAAGGATGTGGACGAACCCGAGCGTCACGAACTGCCACGCCGCCTGATGCCACAGCGGATCGAGTTGCACCAGGCCGGGGTCGCCGTCGAACTCGAAGCCGCGGGGTGCGCCGCCGGAGGGCAGGAAGCGCACGACCGTCAGCGTCCGAAGGCCGAGGCGCGCAAAGCGCGGCTGGATCGAGAAGCGCGACTGGTCCGACTGAATCGGATACTCGAACAGCACATCGAGCAGCCCCTGGCTCCAGAAGTACTCCGTCCCCGCGGGCAGCCCAGGTCCGGTGACGTGCGCAATGGCCTCGTCGTACGACGCGAACGACTTGTCCGACTGCAGGGCGGCGCGCACCGAGACGACCTGCGGCGCCGGGAGGCGCCTGCCGTTCTCGTACAGATCGACGAAGTCCGAGACCCACAGCGTCGCCGCGTCGCGCAAAGCGGCGTCGGCGCGCGCCAGGTCCAGCAGGTCCGTGTTCTTCGTGTCGCGCGGCTTGGGGTAGTCCATGTCGCGCATCGCCCGCAGCGGCACGCGGACCACCAGGCGCAGGCGCTGGCCGTCAGGCTTGAGAAACGTCTGGACGGTGACGTCGTTGGGGATGTCGTGGGCGGAGGGAACAGCCGGCCAGGCCAGCAGCAGGAGCCCGACCAAAATCGCCACCACGGAGGACACGGAGGACAACACCAGTGAACGGTTGGGGGGGGGCCTCTGTGTCCACCGTGTCCCCTGTGGTGGAGAGCTTTTCTCTCGCAGCAATCTCTGAAAATTGTATACTGCGCGGTCGGTCATGGGAGGATCAGTATGAAGCGGAAACGTAATCTTGTCGTCGGCTCTACCCTGCTCGCGCTGCTGGGCGCGCTCGGTGTCGCGCAATACATGCTCGAGAAGACAGCAACCGCCCAGGCCAAGGGTGGCGTGCAGGCGCCGCGGTTCGAAGTGGATCCGATGTGGCCCAAGCCGCTGCCGAACCACTGGGTGTATGGCAACGTCATCGGCGTCGGCGTGGACAAGAACGACCACGTCTACATCATTCATCGTGGGGCCGGCTCGCTCGAGCCGAAGGAAATCTACGCCACGACGAATCCGCCCAGTTCCGAATGCTGCGTGCCGGCGCCGCCGGTCGTGGAGTTCGATGCCGACGGCAACTTCGTGCGCGCGTGGGGCGGTCCCGGCGCGGGCTACGAATGGCCCGAGTCGAACCACGGCATCACGCCCGACGCGAAGGGCAACCTGTTCATCGGCGGCAACGGCGGGAACGACGGCCACATCCTGAAGTTCACGCAGGATGGCAAGTTCGTCAAGCAGTTCGGCTTCGCCTACGCCAGCGCCGGCAGCAACGACATGTTCGCGTTCAACAAGGTCGCGAAGGTGTCGCTCGACGAAGCCGCGAACGAAGCCTACGTCTCTGACGGCTACGGCAACCACCGCGTCGCCGTGATGGACATGGACACCGGCAAGATCAAGCGGTACTGGGGCGCATACGGCAACAAGCCGGACGACACGCCGCTTGGCAACTACAATCCGGAGGCACCGCTGGCGCAGCAGTTCCGCAACCCCGTGCACTGCGCGGAACCGTCGAAAGACGGCTTCGTCTACGTGTGCGACCGCCCGAACGACCGCATCCAGGTGTTCACCAAGGACGGCAAGTTTGTGAAGGAAACGCAGGTGTTGAAGACGACGAAGGGCGACGGTTCGGTGTGGGACATCGCCTTCTCGAAGGACGCCGCGCAGAAGTACTTCTACATGGCGGACGGCGCCAACGAAAAGGTCCGCGTGTTCGATCGGGCGTCGCTGACCGAGCTCACGAGCTTCGGCGACGGCGGCCGGCAGCCCGGGCAGTTCTACGCGGTGCACAGCATTGCGACCGACTCGAAGGGGAACATCTACACGACCGAGACCTACGACGGTCGCCGCCTGCAGCGCTTCCTCTACAAGGGCATGCAGAGCGTGACCAAGGGCGAGGATCAGGGCACGGTCTGGCCGACCAGGTCGACCAAGTAATTTCACGGGCAGACAAGGCAGGTGGGGCAGGTAGGGCGGCGCGAATTTCTTTCGAGCGCTGTCCTCCTGCCCTCGCTGT
>JAYVMG010000457.1:0-2841 GCA_043759095.1 Acidobacteriota bacterium
GGTGTCTTGCCGTAGAACGACTCGAGCTGATTCAGGTTCACGCGCTCGATGTCGCCGCCGATGCTGCCTTCGCTGAACGTCAGCGCCATCCACGGTTCAAAATGTGTAATGACGCGCGGCTTCATCTCGGGATGCTTCAGCAGGTAGTAGTTCAAGCCGTCGGCGTAGGCGTCCATCAGCGTCTTGAGCCACGCCGGCGCCTTCTCGTATTGCGCCTTCATGTCGGCGGGGTCGATGAAGATCTTCATGCGCAGGTCGCGGTAGATCTCGGCCTCGCCGTCGGCTTCGGCCAGCCGGCCCATCGACAGCAGGTAGTTCTGCTCGACGCGGTTGAAGTCGTCCTCAGCCTGGGCGTACATCACGCCGAAAACGGCGTCAGCGTCGGTCTTGCCGGTGACGTGCGCGATGCCCCAGTCGTCGCGCGTGATCGTGACGCTCTGGGCCTGCTTCTCCCAGTTGGTGACGCCTTTATCGGCAGCGGCCTGCGGCGCGCACGACACGGCGGCCAGGGCGAGAACGAGGACGAGCTTTTTCATGGGCGGATTGTGACACATCTGATTCGAATGCTTCTCCCCGCGCCCATCATCCATGCTCAGTGCCGTCCCTTACGCTTTGCGCTGCAGAAACTGCAGCAGAATCCTGCTGACCTCGCCCGGCTGTTCCTGCTGCACCCAGTGCCCGGCGCCGTCAACGAGGTGCGTGCCGATCATGTTCGTGCACAGGGTCTTCTGCAGACGCTCCAGCGATCCCGGATTCTGATAGACGCCCCAGTCGCTCTTGCCACCGATGAAGAGCGACGGCTGATCGATCGTACGGCCGGAGTACATCTGCAGTTCCGCGGTGAACCGCGCGATCGATCCGACGCGGTACCCCTCCAGGCCACCCTGGAATCCCGTGCGTCCGTACTCGGCGCTGTAGACCTTCAGTTCTTCGTCGGGCAGCCACTTGCACGCGGCAATCTGAGCGGCTGACGGCATCTCCGCGGCGACCGTCTCCGCCATGCCCTTGTCGAGATCCATCACGTAGTAGCGCGGCAGCTTCGCCCACTCGCTCGCCGTGCGCGCCGCCAGCGGCACGGGTGTGTTGTGCGGCCAGTCGGCGCTCTTCATGTGGTAGTACGCGCGCAGGAACGCGTGCATCCCCTGCGCCGGCGTCCACATGTTCGCGTTGGCGTCGCGCGTCTGGTAGTACCGCTGATAGTGCTTGCGCGGCGGCGTCAGCGCCGCCAGTTCGTCGTAGATCGCATCGGCCGGCGCGGCGGCGACGGCCGCAGGCGCATTCGCGGTATTGAACGGCAATGACGGCGGACCGCCGTACGGCGCACTCATCATCACGACGGAACGGAACACGTCAGGGCGCGCGACCGCGCACCAGCCCGCAAGCGGCGAGCCCTGATCGTGTCCGATCACCGCCGCGACGGATCGGTATCCAAACGCGGAGACCAGCCCAAGCATGTCGCGTACCTGATTCAGCGTGCGGAACGGCGCAAGGTCATCGTCGTACGCGACCTCTGTGCCAGACGAGCGCCCGTATCCGCGGACGTCCGGCGCGATCACGTGGAAACCCGCCGCCGCGAGCGGCGGCATCACCTTGCGCCAGCTGTAGGCGAGCTCGGGAAATCCGTGAATCATCAACACGGCAGGCCGGTTCGGCGTCTCGAAGCCAGCCTCGAGTACATGCACGCGCATGCCGTTGACGTTGTTCACGAACCGCGAGCGGATGCCTGGCGGAAGCACCGCAGGGCTGTACGGCGTGGCCTCGGCGCTCGCCGGCGGACGCGTCTGCTCTGCGCGCGCGTTCGTCGCGACGGCTGCCGACGCGAGCGCCGCGCCGACGCTTCCGATCAGCTGACGCCGCGTGAGCCCTGCGCGACGCATCACTTCACCGGCGCCAGGTTCTCGGTCAACTCGATGTAGGTGCCCCACGGATCCGTGAGGAACGCGATCGCTGTCGTCGAATTCGGCAGGCGCGTGTACGGCCGATCAAGTTTGATCCCGCCCGCCTCCAGTTTCTTGCAGAACGCCTCGAGGTTCTTCACCTCGAAGCCGACGTGATCGAGCGAGCGACCTTTCGTGCCGACGGTTGGCGTCTCCGCTTTCGCGAAGGTCAGGTTGACGCCAGGCAGATCCGCCGCGTCGAACGTGCCCCGCTTTCCGGCCACGGCGCCGAACGTCTTCACGTACCAGGCTTGCGTCTCGAGCGGTGACGAGATGTAGAAGTGCACGTGGTGCATCTTCAGCGGCACGTCGATGGTCTTGTCCTCGAGGATCTCCACGCGGACATCGTCCGGCCCGATCAGGTAGACCTGCGAAGGCCGCGCCTGCGGCTCCATCTTCAGCCCCGCCGCCTGCCACTTCGTGATCCACGGCTGAATGTCCTTCACGAGAAAGCCGACATGGTTGACCGTCGAGCCGACGGTGCCGCCGGCCGGTTCGGCCTTGCGCAACATCACGAATGTGCCTGGCAGCTGAATCAACGCGAGCGCGCCGTTCTGGATCGGCGTGCCGCCGAGCGCCGCCCAGAATTTCTGGTGCGCGTCGAGGTCCTTGACGGCCAGATGCAGGTGCCCCATCACGACGCCAGACTCACCGGGCGCGGCCAGTTGCGCATGCACGGGAGGGCCGGCGAACGCCAGGAGTCCCGCGATCGCTGCGACACACATCGTTCGTCGATTCATATGCTGACCTCGAGGGGCCGGGCTCCGCTTAGTGCGTGAGGCCGTAGAACAGATAGTTGACGCCGAGCTTGTACGCCTCGTTCGTGTCGTTGATTGGACGCAGCCCGGTGCCCGACCATTCCCAATACTGCGAGATATCCGTGTTGTAGTTGACGATCATCATC
>JAYVMG010000458.1:0-2839 GCA_043759095.1 Acidobacteriota bacterium
CACCCTCGATCTGCGATCACCTGATGCGGTCGCTGTCCTGTCGGCGCTGATCCCCGGCGCCGATGTTCTCGTCGACAGCTTCCGTCCATCCACCGCGCGCCGGCTGGGGGTGGACGCGGCCTCGCTGCGCGCGAAGCATCCCCGCCTGATCTGCGTCTCGATCAGCGGCTTCGGTCAGAGCGGACCGTACGAGGAGCGCGCGGCGCACGACATCAACTATCAGGCGTTGTCCGGGCTCCTGCGTCCACCTGCGCTGCCGGGTCCGCTGATTGGCGACATCGGCGCGTCGATGCAGGCGGCCATCGGTATCCTCGCCGCGATCATCCACCGCGACCGGACGGGCACGGGCAGCTTCGTCGACGTGTCGATTCACGAGGCGGCACTGGCCTGGTCGATGTTCCCGACGACCGGCGATCTTGCGAGCGCCTGCTATACCGTCTACGAAACGAAGGACGGCGAGTGGCTCGCGCTTGGCGCCCTCGAACCCAAGTTCTGGGCCGGCTTTTGCGAACGGATCGAGCGCCCAGAGTTCATCGTGCGGCAACATGCGCAGGGTGATGCACGGGCGCAGTTGCTGCACGACGTCCGCCTCGTCATGCGGACGCGCACGCGCGGCGAATGGCTCGCGCGGTTCGCGGACGCCGATGTCTGCCTGACGACGATCCACAAGCCGGACGAGGTGGAGACGGATCCCCACGTGGCCGCGCGGGGAGTGATGACGAGCTCGGCAGGCGTCACGCACGTCACGCCGCCGGGAGGCGACGTCCGATCCGCGCCGGCGCTTGGAGCAGATACGGACGCGGTGCTCGAAGCCGCAGGCATCGATGCTGAGCAGCGTACGCGTCTCCGCGCGTCTGGCGTGATCTAGATCGCGTGGTATGTGGTGTCAGCCTTTTCTCGCAGACGCGAGGATCGCCGGCATTGGGACTTCGAATCCACCATCGACCGCGTAGGCCTCGACGCCGCGGCGCACGGCCGCGCGAATGGCGGCGAGTGCTTCAGGTGTCTGCGCGCGCAGGACCGCGGCGGTTCGCACACCGCCCCGCGACAGCGCGTCGAAGGCCGCGTCGGCGGTCGTCAGCCGCCAGAACAGCGGCAACTCCCGCACCTGCACGTCCTGAAAGCCAATCTGCTCCAGCGTCCGGCGCGTTTCTGCCGCATCGCTGAAGCGGAAGAACGGCGGTCCCTCCGGCAGTGGGACGTGCGTGTCGCCGAATTCTTCGATCGCGCGCAGGGCCATGCCGAAGGCGACCGCGCGCTCGGGAACTGCCCATACCGTGAACGCGTAACGCCCACCCGCGCACAGCACGCGATGCGCCTCCGCGAGCGCCGTGTCGGGTTGCGCCAGGTGCAGCAATCCAAAATTCATTGTCACCGCGTCGAAGCTGCCCTCGTCGAACGGCAGCGCTTCGGCATCGCCCTCGCGGAAACTGAGCGCGGGATGCCGGCGGCGCGCTTCGGCCACCATCGCGGACGAGAAGTCGAGGCCCGAGACGCTGGCGCCGCGGGCCGCCGCCGCACCGGCGATGAATCCTGGTCCGCTTGCGACATCGAGCACGCGCGTTCCGGCAGCCACGTCTGCGGCATCAAGCATCGCTCCTGCGGTCTGCACCGTCAGCGGGCCGAACGCGTCGCCGTAATGCTCGGCGGCGCGCTCCCAGCCAGCCTGTTCGAAGGCGTGAAAGGCGTTGGAATCTCTGGCCGTCATTGACGCGATTATAGGACGTACAATACGAGGCGTGACTGCAGAACGAGCGGCGGATCGGCGCGCGCGCATGACCGTACGGCGCTTCAGTTCCCACGCGGAAGCCGACCGTCACGACCGCGAGTTCTGGTTGCAGATGTCGCCGGTCGAGCGTGTGCGCCAGACGTGGCGGCTCAGCGAAGAATTCTGGCGCATGCGCGGCGAGTTTCCCGATGAATCAGGACTTTGTCGATCTGTTGCGAGCGTTCGTCGACGCTGACGTCCGATTTCTCGTTGTCGGCGCGTACGCGCTCGCGTTGCATGGCCGTCCACGAGGTACCGGCGACCTTGACGTGTGGGTCCACGCGACGCCGGAGAACGCTGCGCGCGTCATGCGCGCACTTGCGGCGTTTGGCGCTCCGCTGGATGGCGTTTCAGAACAAGATTTTTTCGAGCCCGGGGTGACGTACCAAATGGGCGTCGACCCTTGCCGGATCGACGTGCTGACGGACTTGACCGGTCTGACGTTCGCGGAGGCCTGGCCCGATCGCGTTCACCACCAATTCGGCGACGTCGATGTCGACTACATTGGCCGTGAGTCGTTCATTCGGAACAAGCGCGCGACAGGACGGCCGAAGGATCTTGTCGACGTCGCCGGGCTCGAGTAACGCAGAGCTTTGATCGGCCCGAAGGCCTGCGCGCTACTGGACCGGCCATGCTACGATTTGTGATCGGCTGGTCCTAGCCCCCAGCCCTAGTCACCAGCCCCTGTTTTATGGCCCACGAATGGATCTCCGTACGCGGCGCGCGCGTCCACAATCTCAAGAACATTGACGTCGACATTCCCCGCCACAAACTTGTGGTCATCACGGGCTTGTCCGGCTCCGGAAAATCGTCGCTCGCCTTCGACACCATCTACGCGGAAGGACAGCGGCGCTACGTCGAGTCGCTGTCGGCGTACGCGCGGCAGTTCCTCGAGCAGATGGAGAAGCCCGACGTCGATCTGATCGAAGGCCTCTCGCCCGCGATCTCGATCGAACAGAAAACCACCGGCTCGAACCCGCGCTCGACGGTCGGCACCGTCACCGAAATCTACGACTACCTGCGCCTGCTGTATGCGCGCGTCGGTACGGCGTATTGCCCGGATCATCCCGA
>JAYVMG010000459.1:0-2837 GCA_043759095.1 Acidobacteriota bacterium
CATCTGCACGCCGGCCATCTGCGCGACAAACACGCTGCACAGCGAGAGATAGAGCGTCGATCCGTCCAGGTTGAAGCTGTAGCCGGTCGGCAGCACGAAGCCGACAATGTTCTTGGGGACCCCGAAGCGCTCCATGATGTCGAGGGCTTTTGGCAGCGCGGCTTCGGAGCTCGCCGTGGTGAACGCGATCAGCATGGGCTCACGGATCGCCTTGACGAAGGTGAGGAATGGGACGCGGATCAGGTACGACACGCTGCCGAGGACGATCAGCGCGAAGATCACCAGCCCCAGATACATCAGTCCCACCAGCTTGCCCAGAGTCAGGAGGATGCCGAGTCCCTTGCTGCCGACGGTCGCTGCGATCGCCGCGAACACGCCGACCGGCGCGAACGCCATCACGTAGCCGGTGAACTTGAACATCGCCTGCGCCGTGCTCTCCATGACGTCGAGGATCGGCTGCCCCTTGGCGCCGATCGCGGCGACCGCAATGCCGAAGAACATCGAGAACACCACGACCTGCAGGATGTCGCCACGCGCCATCGAGTCGACGACGGACGAGGGAAACATGTGCAGCAGGATGTCCCAGGCGTGCTGTTGGTTCTGCACCATGGCCGCCGCGGCCCTGGTGTCCGCGCCGAGCGGCAGCGACATGCCGGCGCCCGGCTTGAAGATGTTCACCAGCGCGAGCCCGAGGAACAGCGCAATGGTGGTGGCGACTTCGAAGTAGACGATCGCTTTGATGCCGATGCGCCCCATCGTCTTCATGTCGCCGGTGCCGGCGATCCCGACCACCAGCGTCGAGAACAGTAGCGGCGCGATGATCATCTTGATCATCCGCAGGAACACGTCGGCGAGCGGCTTGATCTGCTCCGCAAATCCGGCGACGTGCATGCCGTTGACGTCGGACGAGGGAAAGAGATAACCGACCGCGATGCCGAGAAACAGCCCGACGAGAATCTGCGTCGTGTTCGAGACGGACGGCCCGGGACGCTTCATCGTTCGGCGCTCATGGACCTATTCTACCTGCCGTGCGATTTCACCGCCGCGCGGGTCTCGCGGTCGGACTCGCGCTTCTTGATCGTCTCGCGCTTGTCGTAGTCCTGCTTGCCCTTCGCCAGGCTGACGGCCACCTTCACGCGACCGTCCTTGAAGTACAAGCGCGTCGGCACCAGCGTCATGCCCTTCTCGACGGTCTTGCCGATCAACTTCCGGATCTCGCTCTTGTGCAGCAGCAGCTTCCGCCGGCGCAACGGCTCGTGGTCGGCATACCCGCGGTGGCTGTACGGGCTGATATGGACGTTGTAGAGAAAGATCTCGCCGCCCTCGACGCGCGCGAAACTGTCGCGCAGATTCACGCGTCCCTCGCGGATCGCTTTCACTTCGGTGCCGAGCAGCACCAGACCCGCTTCGAACGTCTCGAGCAGGTGGTAGTCGTGGAACGCCTTGCGGTTTTCCGCAATGCTGCTCTGTGCTTTTTCGCGCGCGGTCAGTTCAGCCACAGGTATATTTCAGACTTCAGACTTGAGACTTGAAACTTGAGACTTGAGACTTGAGACTTCAGACGTGGCCAGCCGCGCGGCCAGCAACACGGCGGTAATCATACTTTCCGGATCCGCCACACCCTTGCCGGCGATATCGAATGCCGTGCCGTGATCGACCGAGGTGCGGATGATCGGCAGCCCGAGCGTCACGTTCACCGCCTGCCCGAACGCCACCAGCTTCACTGGGATCAATCCCTGATCGTGATAACAGGCCACGACCGCGTCGAAGTCCCCGCGCCTGGCGCGTACGAAAACCGTGTCGCCGGGGTACGGGCCCGACACGTCGATGCCGCGCGCGCGGCAGGCCTCGATCGCCGGAGTGATGGCCGTCTGCTCCTCGGCGCCAAACAGGCCGTGCTCGCCCGCGTGCGGATTGAGGCCAGCCACGGCAATCCGCGGGTTCGCGAACCCAAACCGTGGCAACTCGCGCGCCGTCAGCGTGATCGTCGCGTCCAGCGATGCCTGCGTCAACGCGCGCGGCACCTCGGCGAGGGGAATGTGCACGGTCGCGAGCACCACACGCAACGCGTCGGAATAGAACATCATCGCAACGTGGCTCGACCCGGTGAGATGTGCGAGCAGATCGGTGTGGCCGCTCCACTCCAGGCCCGCAAGGCGAAACGCTTCCTTGTTCACCGGCGCCGTCGCGATCGCCTGCACGACGCCGCGCTGCGCATCGTCCACCGCGCGCACGATGATGTCGTACGCCGCGCGGCCAGCGGCAGCGCTCAACACGCCAGCCGCGAATGCCGCGCCAACGGGTGGACTGTAGATCACGGGCTCGCAGACGGCGAGCACGCGCGGATCGGCGGCCGCGCGCGCGGCGATTTCCGGACCGATGCCGGCAGGATCTCCGACGGTGATGGCAACCCGCGGTGTCATTGCGGATCGCGGATTGCGGATGGCGGATTGGATTGCAGATTCAGTGGGAGCATGAACCACAACCCCCTGAGCCGCAGTCACCGGAACCGCAGGCCCCGTCCGATCCACACCCGGAAGGATTATCGCAGCCGCCTTCGCTGCCGCAGCCACCGTGCGCGACGCCCTTGGCATTCGGCAGCTCGTAGCGCAGGCAGCACTTCAGCCGGCCGCAGAGGCCGGACAGCTTCGACGGGTTCAGGCTCAAATCCTGCTGCTTGGCCATCTTGATCGAGACCGGCTCGAACGTCTGCAGGAACGTCGTGCAGCACAGCGGACGACCGCAGGTGCCGTATCCGCCGTACATCTTCGCTTCGTCGCGCACACCGATCTGCCGCATCTCGATGCGCGTGCGGAATTCCGCCGCCAGCTCACGCA
>JAYVMG010000460.1:0-2837 GCA_043759095.1 Acidobacteriota bacterium
CGTGCGGATCCGAATAAATGAGACAGGCGATCGCGCCGTGCTCGGCCGCCACCTTCGGTTTGATTCCGCGCCAGCTGCCGCCGTAGCGCACGAGCACGACCTTGCCCTTCACGCTGATGCCCAGCTTGTCGAGCGTCTCGTAGTCGGCCGGAACGCCGAAGTTCACGTAGACGATCTCGCCCGTCACGTCGCCCGACGGCGAGTAGGCGTTGTACGCCGGCAGGATGCCCGGCTTGTCGGCCCACTGGTCGCCGCGGATCTTTTCTTCTTCCACCTGCAGCTTCATCTGATCCGGCGCGACGATCTCGATGCGGCGTTCCTTGGGCCACGGCAGAAGCACGCTGTACTCGTACTTCGTCGACGCGATCCCCATCCGCTTGAACTGATCGGTGACATAGTCGGCGAGCTTGATCTCGTACGGCGAACCGGTGTGATGCGGCTCGGCGGTCATGATGTCGAAGTCAGCTTCAGCGGCCTTGGCGGTGGGCATCGCTTTCAGCTCGCGCTCGCGGGCGGTTTCGGCGGCGCTCGACGCCGCGGAAAAACCGCGAATCCGTGGAGTCTGTTGCGCCGACAGCCAGCTGGCGGCGACAACAAGAGCGACCGCCGCCAGAAAGTACGAAGTACGAAGTCCGAAGTACGAACGCTTCATCAGCCCCTCCCTTGAAACGCCATGTCCTTGAGCGCGGCGATCCGCGCCGCCATCGGCGGATGCGATGCGAACAGATTCGACCACGCCCTGTCCTTCAGATTCACCTGACGGCCGAGCGGATCGGCAATGCACAGGTTCGCCGAGCCGCGACTGACCGTCACGGTCGGCGCCGCCGCGGCGTCAATCTTTTCCAGCGCCCGCGCCAGGCCCATCGGATTGCGCGTCAGTTCCGCACCGGACGCATCGGCCAGATACTCTCGACGGCGCGACACCATCATGGCGAGCAGCTGCGCCAGCAGCGGCGCAATCAGGATCGCCACCAGCCACACGACAAAGAGAATGATACCCAAGGCGCCGCTTCCCCGGTCATCGCCACTACCGTCTCCAGAATTGCGACGCCGCGAACCGCCGCCCCACATCATCCCGCGCCGCGCCCAGTCGGAGAGCAGCGCCACGCCTCCCACCAGCGCCGCCACCAGCGTCATCACGCGGACGTCGAGGTTGCGGATGTGGCTCATCTCGTGAGCGACGACGCCCTGCAGCTCCTCGCGGTCGAGGGTATCAAGGAGGCCGCGCGTGACGGCCAGCGATGCGTGCTCCGGATCACGGCCGGTCGCGAACGCATTCGGATCGGCGTCTGGCACGATGTAGACCTTCGGCCGCGGCAGCCCTGCCGCAATCGCCATTTCGTCAACGACGTTCTCGAGCTGGTGCAGTTTCAGTTTGTCCGCATCGGTCGCAGCCGCCTCGAGTTCCTCGACTGGCCGAGCATTGGTGGACAGCAGCACAGCGCGATCGCCGGAGAAATAGCTGGAGGCGGCAGACACCGATCCGACGCCGAGCGCGATGACGGATCCGATCGGAAAGAAGCCGCCGGTGGCGCCGAGGTAGAACGCGTCGAATCCGAGGCCGAGGATCAGGAAGAAGGCAATGAACGCGAGCATGACCAGCCACGTCTTGCGGCGGTTCGATGCCTGTTGTTCGTACAGATTCATGGCCGCTTTCAACTCGCCACCACGGTGGACACCGAGGCTAAGACCGATTCAAAACGGGTTTCTTCCTCCGCGTCCTCAGTGGTGGAGAGCCAGGTTGGTCACTTGCGAGAAAGATCGACCGTCGGCACGTCACGGTCCTTTGTGTCCGTGATTTCGAAAAGCTCCGCGGGTTTGAAATTGAACGTCGTCGCGAAGAGATTCGTGGGGAAGACCTGCTGTGCGGTGTTGAACCTGGTCGCGATGTCGTTGTAGAACTGCCGCGCGAAGCCGACTTTGTTCTCCGTGCCGGACAGTTCTTCCTGCAGCATCTTCACGTTGTCGTTCGACTTCAGCGTCGGGTAGTTTTCAGCGACGGCGAGCAGCCGGCCGAGGGCCTGCGTCAGTTGCCCTTCCTTCTGCGCGGCGTCGGCGGGCCCGGTGGCGGTCAGCGCTTTCGAGCGCGCCTCCATCACCGCCGTCAGCGTATCGCGCTCGAAGTCCATCGATCCGCGCACCGCGTTGACGAGGTTGGGGATCAGGTCGTGGCGGCGCTTGAGCTGCACGTCAATCTGCCGCCAGCCGTTGAGCGCCTGGTTGCGCATGCCGACGAGGCGGTTGTAGCTCCCGACGATCCAGACCGCCAGTAGCACGACGCCGACGAGAAGAATGATGCCCACCATCTATTTCTTATGAAAGTAGTCGTCGGTGTGATCGAGCCAGTCCTGGCGGATCGGGCTGAACAGGTCGAGCTCGAAGGTGTCCTCGAGGGCTTCCGCCTGATGCTCGACCCATGACGGGATATGGAGCACCTCGCCCTCGCGGACGGTGATCTCCTTGCCGCCGATCAGGAACTTGAGCGAGCCCTGCAGGATGTACGTCATCTGCTCGCTCTCGTGCGAGTGCATCGGCACGAGGCACCCGCGCTTCAGGTAGATCTGCGCGAGCATTTCGCGCTCGCCGGTCACGACCTTGCGCGACAACATTTCCGTGACTTTTTCGAGAGCGATCTCGTCCCATCGATGCAGACGAACAGGCTGGCTGCTCATGAAAGTCGAGCATATACCAACAGGGCTGGATGATATAATTCCGCCCCGGATGAAAGCCGTTCTCAACGAGCGCGACACACAGCTCTTCGAAGGCCTCACGCGCGATCAGTTGCTCGCATCGCACCGCTGCATGCTGTTGTCGCGCAAGCTGGACGACAAGGAAAT
>JAYVMG010000461.1:0-7549 GCA_043759095.1 Acidobacteriota bacterium
TGGAACGACGACGAGCGGAATGCGCCGACGCTGGCGAAGATGGTGCAGGACGCGGGCGCCTCGGCCATTGCGGTGCACGGGCGCACCGCGGCGCAGAGCTACAGCGGATCGGCGGACTGGGATCTTGTTGCGCGCATCGCCGCCGACCTGACGATTCCCGTGTTCGGCAGCGGCGACTGCATCGAGCCGGAGCAAATCATCGATCGCATCCGTTCGGGCGTGCAGGGCGTGCTGGTCGGGCGCGGCGTGCTGCGCAATCCGTGGATTCTGGCGCAGGCGATGGACCTCGCGGCCGGCCGCGCGCCGCGGGTCGTGACGATGGCAGATCGGGGGAACTTCCTGCTCGAGTACATCGATCTGCTCATGCAGGAGCGCGTGGACCAGGC
Organism: Acidobacteriota bacterium; assembly: GCA_043759095.1. Classification (GTDB taxonomy): domain Bacteria; phylum Acidobacteriota; class Vicinamibacteria; order Vicinamibacterales; family CAVVIG01; genus CAVQFC01. The sequence continues at coordinate 387 of JAYVMG010000461.1, forward strand.
GCGGGAGCTGACGCACGAGCGCTGGGTCGTCAACAAGCTGCGCGCGCTCGGCTCCTGGTACACCAAGGGCCTCGAGAACGGCTCCCACCTGCGCACGGGCATCAACAGCGCCCCGACACTAGAAGCTCTGCGGCAGCTCATCACTGAGTTCTTTGGCGTCGGCCTCTCTTCAGCAGCCAGTAAAGCGTAGCAATAAAACAATTTAGGTCATGTGATACATCTTGACCGCGATTAAACCAACAACGTCCGTATATATTCTGTTGTTTGCCATAATTTGTTCGTCCTGCGATCAGCGGGCGAACGAAGGCGGAAAACGGATGACCCCGGAGTACGACAAAGTGACGGGCCGGCTCACTCTGCTGAAGTACGACTCGAACGGCAACGGGAAAGTCGATACGTGGAGCTACATGGACGGGTCACGGGTGATCCGCATCGAGATCGACAAGGACGAAGACGGCAAGATCGATCGCTGGGAGTACTACGGCCCTGACCAGACGCTGGAAAAGATCGGCTCGTCCCTTGCGCAGGACGGGAAAGAAGATGCCTGGTCGTACCTCGGTCCGGACGGATCGATTGTGCGGACTGACATTTCCACGCGCCGCGACGGCAAGATCACGCGCGTCGAACACTTTCAGAAAAACGTGCTGGTGTCGGCCGAAGAGGATACGGACGCAGACGGCAGGATGGACAAGTGGGAGACGTATGAGGGCGATCGCCTCACGTCGCTTGCGTTCGACACGCTGCATCGCGGCACGCCGGATCGCCGCCTGACCTACGGCGCCAACGGCGAGGCGCTGCTGGAAGTCGACGTCAAGGGCGACGGACATTTCGTCGCCGCCACGAATCCGCAATAACCGCCGCCTACAGAAGCCCGCGCCGCAGCCGCTCGATCCCTCCCGCGTCGAAGTCATACACCAGCGCCGCGCTAAGCGACTGCCCGAATCGCGCGCCAAGTTCCGTGTGCGCGGGATGCTGGAGATACGTCTGCAGACCGGCGAGATCGTCGAAGTCGATCTCGACGAGATAGTCGGCCGCGTCCGGTGCGTTGCGCTCGTACCCCGCGCCGTGGAGGACGCGCTTCCCTACTCGCACGTTGCGGACGGTGGATATGTCGTGAATCGCGCGCTCGAACGCATCGATCAGCGATTGTGTGTTCGCGACAGACAGATCAGCGCGCGGCTTCATCAGGACGATGTGGGTGAGCATCGCGCCGATCAGTCCTTGTCAGGATCCTCGTTGCGACGCTTGCGAGGAGGGCCGTCAACGGGCGCGGCGCCAGGCCGCGGACCGCGGGGTGCGAACGGCTTGCGGTTCGGATCGCGCGGCTTACCGCTCCACGGACGCTTGGCTGCTCCGCCGGCCGGGGGCTTGCTGCTCCAGGGCCGATCGCCGCGCGGTGGACCCCCGGCAGGTTTGGCGCTCCACGGTCGATCGCCCCGCGGTGGACCGCCGGCAGGCTTGCTGCTCCAGGGCCGATCGCCGCGCGGTGGACCCCCGGCAGGTTTGGCGCTCCACGATCGATCGCCCCGCGGTGGTCCGCCGGAAGGTTTTCCGCTCCACGGCCGATCGCCTCGCGGCGCCGCGTCCGCCGGCTTGACCCATGGCTTGCGCTGCGCTCGAGGTCCGGTCGGCTTCGTTTGCCATGGCCGATCGCTTGGTGGCGCACTCGCCGCGGGTTTGCCGCTCCACGGTTTGCGCTCGCGAGGTTTGTCTTGCCATGACCGATCGCCGCGCGGAGGACCTGCGGGTTTATCGCTCCACGGCTTGCGCGGGCCGGCCGTCGTGTAGGCCGGCTTCTCGCGGTAGCCCGGCTTGTCGCGATCGCGCTGCGTCGCCGGATCCTTTTCCGACCACGCGCGCTCCGGCCGGTTCTTCTTCTTGAATCGATCGCGCGGATCTTTGTGCGCGCCGCCTGGTCGCCAGTCGCTGCCCCGCCGTTCGGCGCCAGCGGGCGCGTCAGCTCGCGGGGCGCGCGGCGCCGTGGTGGCCTGCTTGTGCAGCTGAAAATCGTCGCGCTCCGCTTCGCGCGTCGCCCACAGACGCCCGCGCGCGAACCACTGCATGGTGACGTTGGTGTTTTTGCGCTGCAGTTGCACGAGCGTCGGCTGCAGCTCTTCCCGCTCACGCGCCCGGAACGCGGTCGGCTTGTCGTCGATCAGGATGGTCCAGTACGCATAGCGGGGCGGCACCCTGTCATTCTACCGGGTTCCTGCGCCCTGCGCCCGCCGTACAGACGAGCCAGCAATTTGGACCTCACGCGTCGACCAGGCAGGTTGGCGAACCCGGCTAGGCATGATATGAAAGGTTGTCTTGCGCAAATGTCTTATTGCGGCAGTCCTCGCGATCGCGTTCCTGCGCGTGACCCCGCTGTGTGCGCAGGACGGCGGCCCCTCCGCGGATAGTGTGCGCGTGCGCATCGGGCCGCTGATGATGAATCCGACGATCTCGCTGACCAACATCGGCGTCGATCACAACGTCTTCAACGTTGCGCCCGACAAAGGCCCGGTGCAGGATTTCACGTTCACCGTCTCGCCGAACACGGACTTCTGGCTGCGCGCCGGAGGGACGTGGATCACGGCCACGATGAACGAATCGATTAACTGGTACCAGAAGTACTCCAGCGAGCGCACCGCGAACAACGAGTACAAGCTCGGCTGGATTGTGCCGACGTCGCACATCGGGTTCAAGATCAACGGCGCCTACACGAACGCCCGCGAACGGCCGGGTTTCGAAATCGACACGCGCGCGGCACGGAAAGAAACGCTGTTCACCACCTCGCTCGATTTCAAGGGGTTGCCGAAGACGTTCTTCGGCGTGACCGCCAGCCGGCAGCAGACCCGATTCGCCAACGACGCGGAGTATCTCGGCGTCAGCCTGCAGGAGACGCTGAACCGCATCAACAGCTCCTATGGGCTCACGCTCCGCTACCAGGCGACGCCGCTCACGTCAATCACGATCAGCGCGACGCGATCGAAGGATGGCTTTGAATTTTCGTCGGACCGCGATACCACCTCAACCGCGATTCAGGCGGCCGCCACGTTCGCGCCCGCCGCGCTCATCAAAGGCAACGTATCGTTCGGCTTCACAGACTTCAAGCCCAACTCCCCGGATTTGCCCCAGTACAAAGGTGCGATCGGTGAGGCCAACCTGACCTATGTCCTGTTGGGCGCGACGCGTTTCGCGCTCAACGCTGGACGAGGCGTCCAGTATTCCTACGATGCCAACCAGCCGTACTATCTGCAGACGCGCATCGGCGGCTCCATCACCCAGCAGCTCTTTGGTCCCTTCGACGTCCAGGCGAGAGGCGACTACGCCATCCTGGCGTACCGCGATCGCGTGGGCTCGCAACTCGAGGTGACGGATCGCACCGATCACAAGAAGACCTACGGCATGGGCATCGGGCTTCACATGGGCAAGGACCTGCGCCTGGCCTTCAACGTCGACCAGGACAATCGCGACACCAAGGTGGCCGAACACCAGTACGAGAAGTTCCTCGTCGGCACCTCGCTGACTTACGGGTTCTAGCCAACATGGCGCTTCGCATCGCGTTCGATCTCGACGGCGTGCTCGCGGACATGGAATCGGAACTTGTGCGGCAATCCGAGATCCTGTTCGGCGAGCCGATGACGCGCCGCCTCCAGGAGCGCGCGGCGGAGTCGATTGACGCCGGCGCTCTCCCTGCAGGCTCTGACGCCCTACCGGGTTCCGCAAACGCTGTCGCCGAGTTCGCGCCGCCGGTCGTTCAACTCAACATGACGGCGCGGCAGCAGCGGCGGCTGTGGCATCACGTCGAGTCGATCGAAAATTTCTGGGAAGGGCTCGATGAACTCGAGCCCGGCGTCATCCCCCGGCTGGCGGCGCTGGCCGCCGATCGCCGATGGGAAATCATTTTCCTGACGAAGCGGCCAGAAACGGTCGGGTCGACGGCGCAGGTGCAGAGCCAGCGCTGGCTTCAGGCCAAAGGCTTCCCGCTGCCGAGCGTCTTCGTCGTGCAGGGATCGCGCGGCCGCATCGCCGCCTCCCTCGGTCTCGATATCGTCATCGACGATCGGCCGGAGAATTGTCTCGATGTCGTGGCGGATTCCAAGGCGCGGGCGATTCTGGTGTGGCGCGCCGACGAGAGTCAGCGGCCCGCGTCCGCGCAACGCCTGGGCATCGGCATCGTGAACTCGGTGGCGGATTGCCTCGACATCCTCGCCCAGGTGGACTCCGCCGAGCGCGAGGACCCCGGTGTCATCAGGCGCGTGATGCGGCTGCTCGGGCTCAGCGAGTCTGCCAGCGCTTGATTTTTTCGACCAGCGTCGTCCGCTTCAAGTTGAGCAGACGCGCGGCCTGCCCTTTGTTCCCGCCGGTACGTTCGAGCGACCGCTGAATCAGCTCGCGCTCGATGTTGGTGACGAACGCGTCGAGATCCATGCCCTCTTCCGGCAGCGCCACCGCAGACGCGGCGGTGGTGTCCTGCGCCGGCTGCACTTCGGCTGGCAGATCGTCCACGTCAATCTGTGAGCGCCCGGTGGTGAATGCGACCGCGCGCTCGACGGCGTTCTCGAGCTGCCGCACGTTGCCGGGCCACGGATACGCCATCAGCCGGCGCATCGCCTCCTGCGAAACCGTCAGGCTGCGTTCGGGCGCGAATTTCCCGAGGAAGTGCTGTACGAGCAGCGGGATGTCTTCCTTCCGTTCGCGCAGCGGCGGCAGCCGCACCGGGATCACGTTGAGGCGATAAAACAGATCTTCGCGGAATTGTCCTTCGGCGACGAGCTTGGCGAGATCGCTATTGGTCGCCGCGATGACCCGCACGTCCACCTTGGTCGTGTGTGAATCACCCACGCGTTCGAACTCGCGCTCCTGCAGCACGCGTAACAACTTCATCTGCAAGGCCACACTCATCGTCCCGACTTCATCGAGAAACAGCGTGCCCTTGTGTGCCTGCTCGAGGCGTCCCTGACGGTTGCCGACGGCGCCGGTGAACGCGCCGCGCACGTGGCCGAAGAGTTCCGCCTCGAGCAGCGTTTCGGGAATCGCGCTGCAGTTCAGTGCGACGAATCGGTGGGCGCGCCGCGGGCTGTTGTGATGAATCGCCTGGGCGACGACTTCCTTCCCCGTGCCCGTGTCCCCCGTCACGAGAATCGTGCTGTTGGTCGGCGCCACGGTTTCAAGCAGTTGAAACAACCGCGTCATGGGACGGCTCTTGCCGATGATGCCCTCGAACCGGTGGCGCTCTTCGAGCTGCGATCGCAGATAGGCGTTCTCAGACTTCAGCCGCTGCTGCTCGATCGCCGCATCGAGCACGTGCAGCAGTTCGTCGATCTGAAATGGTTTGCTGACAAAATCCCACGCGCCGCGCTTGATCGCCTCCACCGCGTCTTTCACCGTCCCGAATCCGGTGACGACAATCGCGATGATCAGGGGATAGCGGGCGACGGCGGCTTCGATCACCGCCGACCCGTCGAGGCCCGGCAGACGCAGATCGGTGACGATGATGTCGAAGGCGAAGTCGGCAAGGTGGGCCAGGGCGGCTTCTCCGGACTCCGCCTGCTCGACCTGGTACCCGCGGTCGGTCAACTGCTCGGCGATCGCCTGCCGCAGAGGCGCCTCGTCTTCAACCAGCAGCAGATGCTTCACAGAATCAGACATTTAGCGCAGCGCCAATATTCTGACACAGCGCTGGGTGTCAGACACCGTGGTATTTTCAACACGGTGTCTGACACCCCAGTCGCCGTCGCCTCACGCTCGTTTTCGCGCAACCCGATCCTTCGCCAGGAGTTGCTCGATCGGTACCCGGGGTCGCGTTTCAACGACGCCGGACCGGTGGTGCTCTCGGGCGATGTGCTCGTGGAGTTTCTTCGCGGCCACGACAAAGCCATCACCGGCCTCGATGTGCTGGACGACGCCGTGTTCCGCGCGGCGCCCGAGCTGCGCCTCGTCAGCAAGTACGGCGTGGGCCTCGACATGATCGATCTCGACGCGGCGCGGCGTCATGGCGTGTCCGTACGCTGGACGCCAGGCGTCAATCGTCAATCGGTCGCCGAGTTGACGATCTGTTTCATGATCGCGCTCTGCCGCAGCGTGGTGCCGCTCGCGCGCGCGATCAGTGACGGTGGCTGGCGCCATCCAGGCGGCCGTCAACTTTCCTCAGCGACCGTCGGCATCATCGGATGCGGACACGTCGGTCAGCAGGTCGCGCGTCTCTGCGGTGCATTCGGCGCGCGTGTGATCGCGCACGACATCCGCGCGTACGACGACTTCTATCGCGAGCATGGCGTCGTGCCGGTCACGCTCGACGCGCTGTTGCAGCACGCGGACATCGTCACGATCCATGTGCCGCTCGATGCGGTGACGCGCGGCTTGATCGATGCGCGCGCGCTGGGGCTGATGAAACCCACGGCGTTTCTGATCAACACCGCGCGCGGCGGCATCGTCGACGAGCAGGCGCTGAAGACCGCGCTGGTCGAACGGCGGCTCGGGGGCGCCGCGTGCGATGTGTTTGCGGTTGAGCCACCTGTCGATCAAGAACTACTACTGCTCCCGAACTTCATCGGCACGCCTCACATTGGCGGCGGCACACAGGAAGCGGTTCTGGCTATGGGGCGGGCCGCCATTGCGGGTCTGTCAAATCCTTGACAGTCTGTTCCGCAATAACAAATCCGCAATTCGAAATCAGCAATCCCTAATCCTGCGACACACACTCTCCGATACACCCCTCGGAGGGAAACACCCCAGTGGAACGAAAAACGATTTCGATCATGAAGGCGTGTGAGCTCGTCGGTGTCAGCCGGCGCACGATTTACAATTGGCTCTCGAGCGGGAAAATCGAATACGTGCGAACGGCCGGTGGTTCCGTGCGCATCTTCGTGGATACGCTGTGGCGCGATGCCAACAACGCGGACCGCCCTGCGGTGCAGGCGATGTGGCAGGCGGAAGGCCGCAACCAGGCGTGATGCCGCGTGCGTTCAGCGTAGAAGAACTGCTGGCGAGGAGACCGATGGACGAACAGCCCGAACTACGGCTTCTCTTCCACCGCTTGAACAATCAGCTCGGCATCATCCTCGCGCACGCCGAGCTGCTCGAGTCGAAAGCGACCGACGATATGCATCGCGCGCGGGCCGCGCAGGTCGTCTCGAGCACGCTCGAAGCCATGGGCACCGCACAAGAGATCCGCC
>JAYVMG010000462.1:0-7546 GCA_043759095.1 Acidobacteriota bacterium
TCATCGATGGACTTCATGACGCGCCTATGCCGCGTGCCGGCGCTTCGGTCGGTCCGAGATGGGAGCTAGGCTTAACTTGAGCCGGAACGGCTTCAGAAGCCGATTCAACGTGTCCTGCGTGGGGTTGTGGCGAGGGTTGAGGGTTCGCACGAGATTCGGGCTCGCCATTCCTACCTTGGCTGCGAATTCCTTCACGCCCATCGCTCGAACAACTTTGCCAAGCGCGATCTGAAGCGGAACGCCCTCGTCGATCGCTCCCAGCAGGAACTCGCGAGCGAATTCTCGATCCCGAAGATCCTCCGCTAGCCCTACGTTCCAATCTCTACTTCGTCTTGCCATGCCGCGTCGCCTCCAGAAAATCGCGCCAGAATTCTTGCGCGCGCGCGATGTCCTTCGCCTGGGAACCCTTGTCGCCTCCGACCAGGAGAACGATGATCGAGTCGCGGTCTTTGCCGAAGTAGATCCGGTACCCAGGGCCGAACATCACGCGAGCTTCCCAGACGCCGCTCCCGACGCCCTTGTGGTCGCCCAAGTCGCCGATTTCGAACCGAAGCACTCGGGCCTGAATCCGCGCCCTGACTGCTAGGGTCAACGAATCGAGCCACTCTCGAAACGGCGCCTTGCCATCGGCAGCGACGTACTCTCGAACTGTCAGGGCCATCCAAGGCTCGCCACTAAGATATCATATGTGATAATAATCGTAAACGAGGTGAGCGATGAGCAATAGTCGCCGAGGATTGACGGCGCGCCAACCGCTCGGACCCAGGCGAGGCCGAGCCGACTTGAAGCATCTGCGCGCGATGACAGAGGCGGAGATGCGCCGGACCGCACCGCCGGAGCTCGCGAACCTGCCTCGGGATTTCTGGAAGGGCGGCAAGCTGGTCAAACCAGATGCGCGACGACAGAAAAAGCGGTAGGAGGAGAGGCATCTGTTCTTCTCGACCCTGTCCGCCAAACCTCCACCCCCGGTTCAAATCCGGGCGGCGCCTCCACTCATTCGTAGTCGTACATTCGCGTCCTCGATCGCACGCTCCATAACTTTCGTCATGTTTCGCGAGTCAAATAGGCCGCCGGGGTCACGATCGCGATGCCCCGGAATCGATGCAGCGTCAGGAGATCTCCGTCCCCGGTCACGAGCACGTCGGCGCGCCCGTTGACGGCTGCCTCGAGGAACTTGTCATCCTTCGGATCGCGCGACGCGCGAATGGGCTGGATCACCGCAACGATGTCGACAACAGCTGCGAGGCGGACGAGCAGCGCGTCGCGGCGTTCGCGCGTCACGTAGCGATCGAACTTCGGTGACAGGAGCTTCTCGATCAGTTCGCGCAGCGTTTCGGTGGTTGCGACGAGCTGCGCGCTTTTGATGGCGCGGTCGACGGCTTGGGCAGGTGTCGATGTCGCTGAAAGCAGGCCACTGATCAGGACGTTGGTGTCGATGACGACGCGCTCACGCGTCATCGTCAGCGAGTAACTCGTTCAGGCGTTCAGCAGTCAGTCCATTCGCCGCGGCTTCGGCTGCAACCTGATTCCGCAGATCCACGAACGCCTGGATGTTTCCGGATCGCATTCGCTCGTAGTCCGCCATCGAGAGCACAACCGCGATGTCGCGATCCTGCCGACGGATGACGATGGGTTCTCGTTGGGCGTCGTCGAGGATCGCGCCGAGGCGGTTCTTGGCTTCTGTCGCGGCGACCGTTTTCATTTGCGCCTCCGTGTTTAGCTAATTTAGCTATTATAGCTCATTTTCGCTCTCGCGGCGCGAGCTCTGACCAGAGGCGACTATTGGCGATCCGACTCGCGTTCGTGGGACCGGTGTTCCGCCATCCACGACCCGCTGATGGTTCCCATGTCCCGTTCTTTCTGACGCACTTCGCGACTCATCCACGCCCAGACACCGACCAGCACCACAACGGATCCGGCCGCGATCGCGATCACAACGGACATGCGGCATCGTGACCGATTAATCGATGGCGCGCAAACTCAGCTGATGCCGTCGCCTGTGGCAGGGATCTGCTGGAACAACGGTCGGCGGGCTGGTTCACGTCGGGCTAGTTCACGTCGAGCTTGTTCAGGTCGCGAATCTGCCGGAGCGTCCGCCGCATGTCTTCGACCACCTTCATCTGATCGAGCGTCGCATCAAGTGTTTCCGCGGTGACGTGCATCGCATCCATCGCGGCCAGCCGGGCATGCTCGGCCGCAACGCGTGCCGCTTCGCCGGCTATCCGCGCGGTCTCTCGAATTTCCCGCGCTTCCTCGGCCACGACCCGAAGCTGTTCAGCGTCGTTCCGGGCGGACTCAGCCAGAGAGCCGTGATCTTCGCTCATGTTGCAGCGTAACACCCGCGACATCCGAACGGTGTGCCCAATGGGACACCCGCAGGGAGCTGTCCTGTTTGGGACACCACGCGCGCGCACTCTCTTCATACCATGGGCGTCCATGCTGGATGAATTTATTGCCGCCAACCGGTCAGAGATTATCAACCGGTGCCGGACGAAGGTCGAGATGCGATCAGAATCCTCGCCCGCCGACGCGGACAATGACCGCGGGGTGCCGATGTTCCTCGACCAACTGCTGGCCGAATTGCGGCACGGGCCATCCGCCGCCTCGGACATCGCCAGCACCGCGATGCAACATGGGCACGACCTCCTGTTGCGGGGATACACCGTGTCCGAGGTCGTCCATGACTACGGCGACGTCTGCCAGGCTGTCACGGAACTGGCGGTCGAACGAAAAGCCGCCATCAGCACCGATGACTTTCGGACGCTGAACCGATGCCTGGACGATGCGATCGCCGGGGCGGTCACGGAGTACGGACGCGAACGCGACCAGCCGGGCGAGCAAGGCGACGCGATCGAAGGGGCGCGGCGGGGGAGAGTCACCCGTGACCTCCGGAAGGCGATTCAGATTTCGAAGGCGGCGTTCGAGGCGATCAGGTCCGGGAAGGTCGGAGTCGCCGGAAGCACAGGGACCGTGCTCAGTCTGGGTCTCGACACCGCCAGTCAACTCGCCGAACGGTTGCTGGCCGAACGCTGACAAGCCCGCGTGGCGCATCACACAATCGACCGTGCGACGACCAATCCGAAAGCCAGGAGAGGGGGCGTGGCCATCGGCCACCCGTCGATGACGCCAGGCGCTTCGCCCGAACGGTTTGCCTATGGATGACTTAGGACGGTCGGACACCGGCATCCGCGCCGATGGAATGGCGGTTGCTCCCGCTGACCATCGGAGGTCAGCTGATGAAAAGCGTCCCTGTCATCGTCCAGCGACCGATGTTTCGCGCACTACCCGGCATCGATCTCGTTTTTCTCGTGGCGATCGGTATCGCCGGCCTTGCCGCCTGCTGTGTGATCGCGCTCCAGTAGTCCAGTCGCCGGCCGCGCTCCAAAAAACGGCCGTACTGTGTCATGATTACGTCGTGAACGAACGGCCTAAAGCGACCGCCCGTCCCGGTAAACCGAACCAACCGCTGCCGCCGTCGGGCCGCCCGACCAGTGGACACGTCATCCGCATACACGCGGGGCAGAGTCACGGATTCATCCGTGCCGTGGACAGCCGCGAGGTGTTCTTTCACCGCAGCGACACGACATTCGGCACGTTCAACAAACTGCTGGTTGGCGACAAGGTCGCGTTCGAGCTGATCGAGGACCGCGTCAGCGGACCTCGTGCGACTGGCGTCCGCCGCGGCGCGGCGCGTTCGTCCGCCAAGGCGTAGCGCGCTTCGACGCCTCCTACGCGCGGGAACGCTGGATTCGTGTATCGGGAAGCTGAGCCCAGAGCTGCGGCACAGCCAGATTCAGGTGTGTGCGAAGCTGCTCCACGGCATCAAGGCGATGACCGCGGAGCAGCTGAACGGCGCCTCGGCGCCTGAGTCCTACTCGGGGATGATGGGGTTTTCGCCGACCGGGATGCGCGTGACGAGTCCTGCCGCGACTTCGAGCTGAGCGGTCGTGATCACTTTGTGCGCGCGCTCGACGCGGGGAACTGATCCGCGCATCAGCTGCGCCGCGCGCAGACCGGAGACGACGACGAACTCGAACGGGTTGGTGCCGTGCGGACGCTGAACCACGGGGCCTTCTTCTTTCTTGCGGCTTTGGTGAGACTGGGGCTGGAATAGCCGGCAGGGCTCAGGAAAGCGGAGAACCCTCATTATACCCCGGACCTTACTCGGTGAACCGGTACTTGAGCAGCACCCAGAGCGCGACGACGCCGTCCTGCCACGTGATCTTCTTGCCTTCCTCGTACCCGCGGCCGTCGTAGCTGATCGGCACCTCGTACACTTTGCAGCCGCGTTTGAAGACCTTGGCGGTGATCTCAGGCTCGATTCCGAAGCCATTCGACTTCAGATCCATGGACCGCAACACGTCGACGCGCATCAACTTGTAGCAGGTCTCCATGTCGGTGAGCATCGTGTTGTACAGCACGTTCGTGATGAACGTGATCAGGCGGTTCCCGAGGTAGTGGGTCAACAGGAAGACGCGGTGCGTGCCCAGAAAGCGTGAGCCGTACACGACATCGGCGCGGCCCGAGGTGATGAGCGGCGTCATCAGCGTGTATTCCTCGGGTGAGTACTCGAGGTCCGCATCCTGGATGATCACCATGTCGCCGGTGACGGCCGCGAAGCCGCGCCGCAGCGCCGATCCCTTACCGCTGTTGCGCGGCTGCTTCAGCAGCACGAAACCGAGTTCCTTCTGCAGCCGGTCCAGGATCGCCGGCGTCCCGTCCGTCGACACATCGTCGACGACGATGAGTTCGATGCGCATCTTGACGGCGAGCACGCGGCGGATGATTTCTTCGATCGTGTCTTCTTCATTGAAGACGGGCATGACGACCGAGAGCAGCGGGTCGGCGGGGACGAGCTGTTGCGCGCGCTGGAGTCTGGACAGGCCGGCCGTCATGCGGCGTGCAAGCGGGCGCGGCCGACGGCGAAGAGGGAGAGACCGATCGGCGGCGCGACGAGGCGGTCCAGCGGCAGGGCCCACGGCGCGACGAACTGTTCGAAGAGCCGGACTTGTCCTGACGTGTGTTCTGTCGTGCGGCTGATGTGCGCGTTGTACATCCAGCCGAGCAGTCCGATGGGGTTCGTGTAGCGCAGCGTCGTCACTTCGAGGCCGGCCGTTTCGAACGCCGCGCGCAGCGCGCCTTTCGAGTAGCGGCGATGGTGGCCGAGGGCGGCGTCCAGCGGTCCGTACGCGGCCTGGACGGCGGGGACGAAGATCAGCACCTGGCCGCCGGTCGGCGCGACCAGTTCACGAAACAGGCGCAGCGCGCGGACATCGTCTTCGATGTGCTCGAGGACGTTGACGCAGACGATCGTGTCGAAGTGCTGCTCGACGAGTTCCTCGCGGTCGCAGTCCTCGAGGTGGCAGATCCGGAGCGAGATTTTCGGATGGAGGTCGAGGGCCGCGCGCGCGCGCGACGCGCAGTTCAGGTTCGGCTCGATGCAGACGAGCCGTTCGGCAATCTCCGCCAGCCGCAGGCTCGACGTGCCGATGCCGCAGCCGACCTCCAGGACGCTGGCTCCGATGTGCGGGCGCAGGAGTTCGAACACATGGTTTTGGTACCGCCGCGCCTCGCTCATCGTTTCGAGGTCGTCGGCGGCGTACTGGCGCCGTGTTTGTGTGAATCGATGGTCGACGTTCATGTCTGAAAGTGGGAGCATCGACACGGTACCATATGCTATCGTCCGTCCGCTACCGTGATGTACAGACTCCTCATCCTCCTCTCGGCCGCCTCCCTCGCGTCCGGCGTCCTCCAGCAATCGCTTCCTGACGCCGTCGTGGACGGCAAGACGGCCGTCGTGCAGACGCTGATCGCCGGCGGCGCCGACGTCAACGCGCCGGACGACAACGGCCTGACGCCGTTGATGCTGGCCGCCATGGAAGGGCAGACGGCGATCGTCCGCCTGCTGATTGCGGCGAAAGCGAATGTCAACGCGGCGACGCAGGACGGGACGACGCCGCTGATGCGCGCGGCGTCAGCCAACCGCGCGGAAACGGTGCGGCTGCTGATTGCGAGCGGCGCCGACGTTAACGCGAAGAACTCCGGCGGGATGACCGCGTTGATGGTCGCGGCGTTCGGCGGCTACACCGATCCCGTGCGCGCGCTTCTGGCGAGTCGCGCCGATCCCAACGTCAAAGATAACCAATCGCGCACGGCCCTGATGGCGGCGGTGACCAACGGCGACGTGCCGGCCGTCGACGCGCTGCTTGGCGGTGGCGCCGATGTGACGGCCGCTGACGCCGGCGGCGGCGTGGCCCTGACGTATGCCGCGGCGGCCGGATCGTCTGGCGCCATCGAGTTGCTGCTGAAACGCGGCGCGAAGCCCGTGCCGATCGATCTGATGCTAGCCGCCACTGCGTGCCAGACGGCGGCCGTGCGTGTGTTGCTGACGTCGGGCATGAACGCCAACACGGCGGTGGACGGCAACGCGCCACTGCTCGCTGCGGCTGGCGAGAACTGCGCAGACACCGTGGAACTGCTGCTCGAGGCGGGCGCCGACGTCAACGTGAAGAACGGCGACGGCTGGACGCCCCTGATCAAGGCCGCCTCCGCAAATTTTCCAGAAGTCGCGCGTGTCCTTCTGAAACACCACGCCGACATGGACGTCGTCGATCACCTGGAACGGACGGCGTGGATGTACGCGTCGATGTCCGGACGCGAAGAGATCGCGGCGCTGCTCAACGAGGCAAAAGCGAAGAAATGAGCGAGCCGTTCAGCGCCTTTCGCGTGTTCGAGGAAGACGGCAAGGTCCAGGGTCGCGTCGTCCCTGCCACTCTCGACGAGTTGAGCGCAGGCGACGTCGTCATCAATGCCGCCTGCTCGAGCGTGAACTACAAAGATGCGCTCGCCGGTACGGGCGCCGGGAAAATCATCCGGCGGTTTCCGCTGGTCGGCGGTATCGATGTCGCGGGGACGGTGGCGTCGAGCAGCGATCCCCGGTTTCATGACGGTCAGGCGGTGCTGGTCACCGGCTTCGACCTTGGCGTCGCCCACGACGGCGGCTACGCAGGTGTCGCGCGCGTGCCGGGCGATTGGGTCGTGGCGATCCCGACGGGGCTCAGCGCGTGGGACGCGATGGCGATCGGCACCGCGGGATTTACGGCGGCGCTGTCGATTGTCGCCATGGAACAGAACGGCCTGACGTCTGGTCAGGGCCCCGTGATCGTCACCGGCGCGACGGGCGGCGTGGGCAGCCTCGCGGTACAGATGCTGGCGGCGCGCGGCTATCAGGTGACGGCGTTGACGGGAAAAGACAGCGAGCACGAATTTCTGCGATCGCTCGGCGCGACCGACGTCCTGTCACGTCACGGTCTGCAGATGGGTCATCGTCCGCTGGAGAAGCCGCTGTGGGCCGGCGCCGTTGACGTCGTCGGCGGCGAGACGCTCGCGTGGCTCACCCGCACGGTGATGTACAACGGCTGCATCGCGAACTCCGGGCTGACCGGCGGAACCGATCTGAAGACGACTGTGTTGCCGTTCATCCTGCGCGGCGTGAAGCTGCTCGGCATCGATTCGGTGATGTGTCCGATGGCGAAGCGAGTTGATG
>JAYVMG010000463.1:0-7531 GCA_043759095.1 Acidobacteriota bacterium
CCAAGCTTGCACTTTGACTCCGACTCAATTCAGAGCGACCGTGTCCCGACCTGTGGAGGCAGAGGGGTAGCCAGAGACCGGAAGCGAACTACCCGTCAGCTGCGTGCGAGCGATCGATGCGTGACCGCCGGTGGATCCCGCGATTCGATTCTGCGGACTGCCGCACCGCCTGGATCACGTCCGGCTGCTTCGCGGCGATGTGGAGCAGTACGAGCGCGGGCCCCTCAGGCGTCCGTCGATCGGCTTCCCAAGCCTGGACCAGCTTCGTGCTGACGTTCAAGAAATGCGCGAACACCGCCTGGGAGGCGCGCAGCGCCGAACGCACACGTTTTACCGCGCGGCCGTTCAGAGGTTTCGGCGGCAGCAGTAGCGTCGTCGTGCGCAGACTCCGCTTGCCTTGCGCGTGCGCGAGCGCTTCATGGGCTGAGCCGAGCAGGTCGGCAAACATTTCCTTCTTCATGACCGCGTCTCCTTGTCGCCAGTGCCTTTGATTTGCTCGACGACATCCCGCAGTTGCTTCCTCTGCGCCGGAGTCAGGCCGCTCGCTTCGTTCTTGCCATAGACGTACATCAGATAGATCCGACTTCGATGAGAGAGCCACAGATAGTGCACACACGCGCCGCCTCGCTTGCCTTTGCCGCGAGTCGGATCGGCGAGTCGGATCTTTCGGAGGCCGGCTGTCCCGGGCTCAACGTCCCCGGCCTCAGGGTTTTCCAGCAGTTCAAGCTGTAGTCCCCGCAGCGACTCTTCAAGTCCGAGTGCCGCAATCCGCTTCGTAAAGACCGCAGTCTCGACGAAGGTCAGCAGCACGGGAATCTATACTACCTTGAAGTATACCACGGTGTGGTAGCTAGAATGATGGCGCGCGCCGGGAGTTATCTCGGCGCGCCAGTTGGAGACGAGGCCTCCGTCGGGGCGGTCATCGCCAGGGCCATGTCGGCCCACGCGGTGCCGGCGAACGAGATCCACTGATCGCGTTCGTACGGGAAACCGCTCTCGAAGTACGGTTGGATCGGCATGGCTCGCGACTTCACGTACCAGGCGCCGTCGGCGTGCTGCGTGCGGACGAGAAAGGCGATGGCTCGCTGGATCGGTGCGGTCAACCCCGGCGCCTTGAGTTCGGCAAGCGCGTATAACACCTGCCCGGTCGCATATGCGTCCGTCGCGAGGTACGGGTTCTGCGACCAGCCGCCGTCAGGTTGTTGCAGCGCCAGCAACTCTTTGATCCTGACGTCGCGCTGCTTGATCGGCGCGCCCGCCCACAGCTGACCGAGCAACTGCATCACGCGATCCTCGGTCGACGCCGGTTCCTGCGCGGCGAGCCAGGCCGCCCCTCGCTCGACTCGCGTCGCCAGTTCCGCCTTGCGCGCCGGCACGCTCCAGTGGGCCAGGGCGTTGACCGCCAGCGCGGTGCGGCTGATGTCGCCATCCTGAATCGGCGCCCGGTTCGGTGACGCCGGACGATGCCAGTGGCCCGAGAGTGATTGGGTGCCGGCGAGGTAATACACCAGGCCGTCGGTGGGCATGCCCGCCGCGACGCCGGCCACCTGCATCGCCAGCGCGGAATAGAGTTCCGCCTCCGGCGCGCCGCCCTGCGCCGTGAACTGCAACATGCTCTGCAGCGCGCCGCTCACGTGCTGCTTCACCTGGGCCAGCGCGTCCGGAGCGGGATCTGCCTGCCAGCCGCGCCGCGTGGCGAGCGTGGTCGTCATCGTCACCATCGGCTGCGCGTGACACGCGATGCAGCCGCCACCGGTCAGCATCTTCGCCGAGCCGGTCCGCAGCAGCGGGAGACTGCGTTCGACGGCTTCGCGCGGTGTGAGCTTTGTGTTCGCTGTCGCAGCAGCCAGCTCGCTCTTTCGAACCGGGACGGCTTGAACGCCGACCGCCTTCAAGACAGCGGGGTAGTTGTATTTGCGCGCCCAGTCGATCGCCGTTTCGCCCTGCGGTGTCGCCGTCGTCAAGCTCGCGCCTTTCGATACCAGAAGCTGCGCGATGCGCGGCTCGGGATTGTCGGTCGCGACGGCGAACATGAGCGGCGTCATTCCCCGCATGTCCAACGCGTCGATTGGTGCACCGGCCTCGAGGAGCAGCCGGACCACCTCCACATCTCGTCCCGCAGCGGCCAGATGCAGGGCCGTGACGTGTCCGAACGCGATGACGCCGTTTTTCGCACGGCCGGAACCGTCCGGGCTCACAGCCGCCAGGTCGACCTTCCGCGCGAGCAGCAGGCGCGTCAGTTCCACGTCGCTGTTCGTCGCGGCGCCCTGCAGCGCGGTCGAGATCGGTCCATCCGTGGCGGTGATGTTCGGCTCGGCGCCGCGCTCGAGCAGCAACTTCGCCACGGCGGTGTTGCCCGTGGCCGCGGCGGCGATCAGCGGTGTGATGCCGCCGTTGTCGGCCGCGTTCACGTTCGCGCCTTTTTCGAGCAGCTGCGCGATCATCTCGGTCGTAGTGTTGGCCGCCGAGGCGGCAATGAGCAGCGGCGTGCGTCCTCGGCCGCTCTTCGCTTCAAGGCTCGCTCCGTGGGTGAGGAGAAGACGGGTGATCCCCGCATCTCGCCAGGCCAGGTGAAGCGGCGTCAGGCCACCGCCCTCCGGATTGACGTTCGCGCCGGCGTCCACCAGCAGCGTCACTGCTGCGGTACTTCCGAATCCCACCGCCATCGTCAACGGCGAGAGGCCGGAGGTGCCGCGTGCGTTGGCGCCGCGCTCGGCGACGAGCGTCTTCAATGCCGCGAGATTGTCGTTCCGAATCGCGTCGTGGAATGCATCGTCAGCCGGCGTCTGCTGCGCGGAGACCGACAGCCACGCGGTGGCAACGAGTGACAAGCCCAGCGCGACGGCCACGCCCGAGCGAGTGGAAAGCGTTGGCATCAAAGGTCCTGTTCAGAGAGAGACCGGCACTCTATCACGGCCGCCTGTGTGGACGATGAGTATACATCGTTGTATACTGGTTGGGTAGACAAGGAAGGACCTGTGCCACAGACACGCAGCGCCAGCCGTGGGGTCACGATTAATCTTCGGGCCGATCAACGCAAGCGATCGTTAATCGATCGCGCCGCCGAGACGGTGGGGAAGAACCGTTCGGAGTTCATGCTCGACGCCGCCTGCCGTGAAGCGACGTCGGTGCTTCTCGACCAGCGGCTCTTCCTGGTGGACGACAAGGCCTTCAAGCGCTTCAACGACGCGCTGGACAAGGCGCCAGCGGAAAACCCAAGACTGCGGCGCCTGTTGGCCACGAAAGCCCCCTGGGAACGATGACCGGCGTCGCAGAGACGATCGGTCCGCCCGAGCCGCTGACCGCCGAACATGATTCTTCGGCGTTCGATTCAGGCGAGCCGGCGCTCGATGACTGGCTGCGCAAACGCGCGTGGCCTAACGAGCAATCGGGTGCGTCGCGGACCTACGTCATCACCGCCGAGCGTCGCATCGCCGGGTTCTATTGTCTGGCCGCGGGTTCGGTGGCGAAGCAGGCTGCGACGGGCCACATCCGGCGGAACATGCCGGAGCCGATTCCGGTCATGATCATCGGCCGGCTGGCCATCGATCGTGGCTTCCAGGGTCGTGGGCTCGGCAAGGCGCTGCTCCGGGATGCTGTGCTGCGGACGCTACAGGCCGCGGCGATCGCCGGGATGCGCGCCATCCTCCTGCACGCCATTTCTGAAAACGCCAAACTCTTCTACATACACTGCGGGTTCTCGGAGTCTCCGCTGGATCCGATGATGATGATGATCAGCGTCGCCGAGGCTGAACGAACTCTTTCGGGGAAGTGAATGATCGTTGTGGTGGGCGCTGCAGGAGTCGAACCTGCGACCTCGTGCGTGTGAAGCAATGCTAGCCGAAGACTCACGTGGACTCACGCGGAATTGCTGAAGGATTGTGGACTTGAAGGGACCTCACCACACCACCACGGACGCATGCGCAAGACCGTCCCCAAACCGTCCCCCAGAACGCTAACCAGCGGCGGCGTGCGATCGGTCACTGCGGACCCGACGATGGAGGACCCGATTCGATGGGGTAGGCTGCCGTACGTTTTCGATCACGTCCGGCTGGCGCGCCGCAATGTGCAGGAACACCAGGGCCGGCCCCTCTGGCGTCCGCCGATTGGCCTCCCACGCCTGGACCAGCTTGGTACTGACGTTGAGAAAACGCGCGAAGACCGCTTGGGACGCATGCAGCGACGCGCGCACCCGTTTCACGGCGCGCGCATTCAGCGCCTTCGGCGGCAGCGGGAGCGTGGTCGTGCGCAGGCTTCGCTTGCCTTGCGCATGTGCGAGCGCTTCCTTCGCAGACGTGAGGAGTTCCGTAAACGTGTCGTTCTTCATAGCATGTCACTCTCTCGGACGTCGTAAGCGTCTTCCCGCCGCAGGTCGGGCAGAATTCCTTGGCCTCTTCAGGGCGGTAGTGGAGATCGGCGGCGATGAGATATCCGCGGCGACAAACCTGTGCGTCTGCGTGGAACGCCTGCATGTTTGGAACTCTCCGGGCGGTGCGTCGCCGCATTGGTACCCCAGTGCACGATTTTCAGGTTAGTTACGAGCTGACGCGGCGCGATGTTTGGGTCGTCGGCGCCTGGCATTGCGGGACGGCCCACCCGCAGGGACTACATCCTCAAGGCCGAATACGAGCCGTTTTCCCATCGCCTGAAACGCGCTTTCCAGTTGCTCGAGCTTCGATCCGTGTCGCATCGCGAGCAGGCGATCGACCTGCGGAAGATGCCACTTCAACCGCTTCGCGAGTTCAGATTTCCCGACCTTCGAGGCGCGCATCGTTTCGTAGAGCCGCATTTTGGCTTCGATCAACGCGGGCACCGTCACACGATATTTCGCGATCCCGGCCGCGGGCAGTGGCAGATCGCGGCGGTCCTTAATGTAGGCGTCGATCACTGTCGCCAGGGCATCGGGCGCCTGGCGCAACGCGTCGGCGATGTCGTCGCCGAACGTGTGGGCCTCTGGAAAATCAACAAAGCTGACAAGAACAGTGCCGTTGGTGTCACGGGTGAGAGTGATGGGATATTCCATCGGGCTCTCCTTTCTTCTGGCGCATGTGGCCCGTTTGGGGCTCAGCGCACTACGGGAAAGAACCTCTCAGCCTGCAGTCTCCACCTACTTCAGGCCGAGGTTCTTTTTGATGCTGTTCACCAGTCCGGTGCCCAACTCCTTTTGCTTGCCGTGCATCGGAAGAACAGACATCTTCGTGCCGAGTCGAACAGTGAGATGGCCGCCATGTCCTGACTCGAACGTGCAGCCCTGCTTTTGCAGCCACCGCTTGAATTCCTGACTCGACACGAAAAGAAGGATACAACACATCTGTTGACAACGCAACAGATGTGTTGCCTGTGTATGAGCTGCGTTGAGATCGGCACGTGCTGCGAGACATCGCGACCGGCACAACCGAGTGGCAGGACTCGTGAAGTTTCGCGCTCGACCACCGTCTAGGCAGGGCCTCGGTCTGGCGACGATAACTCGAGCGCAACATTCGTGGGGATGATAGGGGCGGTGGCACCTTCCTGCTTGGAGGCCGGCGCGGCAGCGCGACACGTTTCACCGCAGGCTGCTAGCCGTCGTGGGGTATCGTAGGCCATTCCTTGGGTTATGGCGGAGGCCTTCCAATGCCAGATTCGACGCTCCCCGATCGTCACGAAACAAAGCAAGTGAATCGTACCGGGATCATCGGAGAGCGAATTAGGTGAGTCAGGCCACTGCGGCCTGCTCATAGTAGCGCGCTTCGTACTCCGCCGGCGGCACGTACCCGATGGGTTCGAGCAAGCGCCGGTGGTTGAACCAATCGACCCACTCGAGCGTCGCGAATTCCACGGCCTCGAGACTCCGCCAGGGCCCGCGTCGTCGAATGACTTCCGTCTTGAATAATCCGATCACGGTCTCGGCGAGAGCATTGTCGTACGCGTCGCCGCGGCTGCCGACGGACAGCTCGATGCCCGCGTCCGCGAGCCGTTCGGTGTAACGGATCGACAGATACTGGGTGCCGCGATCGCTGTGATGCACGAGGTCGCCGGTGTCGGCGTCACACCGATCGTAGATGGCTTGCTCGAGCGCGTCCAGCGCGAGATCCGTACGCAGCGAGGCCGACGCCCGCCAGCCGACAATGCGTCGCGCGAACACATCGATGACGAACGCGACATACACGAAGCCGCGCCAGGTGGCGACGTACGTGAAGTCCGAGACCCACAGCTGATTGGGGCGGGTCGCGGTGAAGGCGCGCTCGACGAGATCGGGCAATCGGCCCGCATCCGGCGAGGCCTGCGTCGTGGTCACCCACGCCCAGCCGCGCACGGCGCCCGCGAGCCCCATCGCCCGCATCAGCCGGCCGACCGTGCAGCGCGCGACGCGATGCCCTTCGCGCCGCAGCTGCTTCCACACCTTCCGTGGGCCATACACCTGATGATTCGCGTCCCAGACCCGCTGAATCTCGACGCGGAGCGCGTCGTCTCGTTGGGCGCGGGCGCTCCGCTGCGTGGGATCCACGTGCTGCGCCTTGTGCAGAAAGTAGGGCGACGGGGCGATCGGCACCGTGGCGCAGATCGACTCGACCCCGTAGACATCACGATGGTCATCGATGAACCGGACCATCACTTCGCTCGGCGGTCGAGCTCCGCCTGGGCAAAATACGCGGACGCTTTGCGCAGGATCTCATTCGTGCGCTTCAGCTCGCGATTCTCGCGCTCCAGCTCCTTGAACCGCTGGCGTTCGTCCGTCGTCAGCCCGCCGCGCTGGCCGCGATCGCGCTCGGCCTGGCGCACCCACTTGCGCAGCGTCTCGCCGGTGCACCCCACCTTGCCCGCGATCGATTCAATCGCGGCCCACTGCGACGGATGCTCCGCCGCATGCTCCTGCACCAACCGGATCGCCCGCTCGCGCAACTCCGGAGAATATCGACTCGGTCGTCCCATGGCTCCATCCTCTCACTCTCAAGGAAAAAGCCCTCCGATGATCCCGGTACGATTCAAGTTGACTATAAGGCGAATGGCTCCGCGCGTGATTTTTCCCATCTGCGGGGAATAGTTCCATCGTGTTGAGCGCCACAGCACGCCGACGTTCGCGGAAACAGACTCCTCCTGGCCCCACCTTTACGAACGGCATTGACGGCACGCGCGTTGCAGTTTTGCTGTAGCCACAGCAAATAACTAGGTGAACCAACGACCGTGCAATTCGGCACAGTCGGAGGGTGGCTGCTTAGGCAACACTGTTCGGAGATGGAGGCCGTGTGACGACAAGATACTCTTCGGTCAGGCGCGTTGTTCGAACGGCGACGATCGGCATCGTTTGGATGGCGATCGCATCTACAGCGCACGCCGTTCCTGCGTTCGCGCGGAAATATCAGACGAGCTGCCAGACCTGCCATGCGATGTTCCCGAAGCTGAACGCGTTCGGTGAAGCGTTCCGGCTGCGCGGCTACCGCATGCCGGGGCAGACCGAGGACATGGTGAAGGAGAAACCGATCAGCCTCGGCGCGCCGGCGTACAAACGCCTGTGGCCGGAAGCCATCTGGCCAGGTGAGATTTCGAGCGC
>JAYVMG010000464.1:0-2823 GCA_043759095.1 Acidobacteriota bacterium
CTGAGACTTGAGACTTGAGACTTGAGACCTTCATGCCTTCTGTCCGTATCACCGCCATTCATCCGCCGTGCGCGATTGAAGGTGGCCGCATCTCCATCGAAGGCACAGGATTTCCGGTCGACGGTTCGCTGCTGCCCGAGGTGCGCGTCGGTGAGCTTGCGGCGCGCCTGGTCTATGCCTCTCCGACGCAGTTGTCGGCCATCGTGCCGGCGGGTCTCGACGCCGGACGGACGCCCGTGCAGGTCGCGGGAGCGGATGGAGACACCGCGTTCGTCGAGATTGCCGCGCCGTTTGCCGCCGGATTGCATCAGGTCGACAACGCGATCTTCGATCGCGACAGCAACCTCTACGTCACCTACAGCGGGACGCGCGGTCAGCAGGCGCCCGTCTCGATTTTTCGCGTACGGCCCAATGGCACGCGCGAGCCGTTCTCTTCCAGCATCGTCAACCCGACGTCGATGGCGATCGATTCGCAGAACCGGCTCTACGTGTCCAGCCGGTTTGAAGGCACGGTCTACCGCGTGGCGCCTGACGGCGGGACCGAGCCGTTTGCGCACGACCTCGGCGTGGCGTGCGGGCTCGCATTCGGTAATGAGGGCACGCTGTTTGTCGGGGATCGATCAGGCACGATCTTTACCGTCGATCCCGCCGGACGCGCGACGACGTTTGCGACGCTGCCGCCGAGTGTGGCGGCGTTCCATTTGGCGTTCGGGCCCGACTGCGCGCTCTACGTCACCGGGCCGACGCTCTCGTCGTACGACGTGCTGTATCGCATCGCGCCCGATGGCGCCGTGACGACGCGATATGCCGGGTTCGGGCGGCCGCAGGGCTTGGCGTTCGATCCGGCCGGCACGCTCTACGTCGTCGAGGCGCTCGCGGGTTCGAGTGGTCTGTATCGCATGCCGGCTGAGGGCGCGGCGGAGTGTGTGCTCTCGGGGCCCGGCCTTGTCGGGGTCGCGTTCGACGCCAGCGGCGTCCTCGTGGTTTCGTCGAACGAGACCGCCTATCGCCTCGATCGTTCGTAATACAATCCCACTTCATGTCCCAACTCTTTCAGCGCAAGCCGATCGCGGCTCTGGTCGAGGACACGCAAGGCGAGAACAGCCTGAAGCGGACGCTCGGCGCCGGCGATCTGATCATGCTGGCCATCGGCGCGGTGATCGGCGCGGGCATTTTCGGCGCGATCGGCACAGCGGCGGCCGGACAGCTGGGTCCCAACGGTGAAGTGATCCGTCAGGGTGCGGGACCGGCGCTCGTGTTTTCGTTCCTGCTGCTCGGCGGCGCGTGCGCGCTGGCGGGGCTGTGTTACGCGGAACTGGCCGCGATGATTCCGCAGGCGGGGAGCGCGTATGCGTACTCGTACGCCACGCTCGGCGAACTGGTGGCGTGGATCATCGGTTGGGATCTGATTCTCGAATACGCCGTCGGCAACGTCGCGGTGGCGATCTCGTGGGGCGACTACTTCAACACGCTGCTGCGCAACTTCGGCGTGGCGCTGCCCGTATGGCTGACGACCGGCTACCGGACGGCGCTCCTCAGTTCCGATCCGCAGATTCACGGCCTGCTGGCCTCCGCGCCGCACATCGCCGGCATCCCAATCCTGATTCACCTGCCGGCGTTTTCGATCGTGATGCTGATCACCTGGCTGCTGTTGCGCGGGGCGCGTGAGAGCGCGACCGCCAACAACATCATGGTGATCATCAAGCTGATGGCGCTGGCGCTGTTTGTCGGGGTGGGTGCCACGCACCTCAGCAAGGCGAACTACACGCCGTTCGCGCCGAACGGATTCCGGGGCATTCATCAGGGCGCGGCGATTGTGTTCTTCGCGTACATCGGCTTCGACGCGATCTCAACGGCCGCGGAAGAGACCAAGGATCCACAGCGCAACCTGCCGATCGGCATTCTCGGCGGCCTGGCCATCTGCACGCTGATCTACGTCATCGTCGGCTTCGTGCTGACCGGCATGGTGCCGTACAAGGAGCTGGCGGTGGCCGACCCGCTGGCGCGCGCGCTCGAACTTTCGGGGTTCAAGACGGTCAGCTGGATCGTCGCGCTCGGCGCGGTGGTGTCGATGTCGGCCGTGCTGCTGGTGTTCCAGTACGGGCAACCGCGCATCTTCTTCGCGATGGGACGCGACGGCCTCCTGCCGAAATGGGCGGCGCACCTGAACCCGATCACGAGAGTCCCCTCGACGACGACGATCATCACGGGCGTGTTCGTCGCGCTGTGGGCGCTGATCGGCGACGCGGGGGAGACCTACGACCTGACGAACATCGGGACGCTGTTCGCGTTCACGCTCGTCAGCATCGGCGTGCTCGTGCTGCGCTACAAGGAGCCCGAGCGCCCGCGCCCGTTCCGGGTGCCGTTCGTGTGGCCGGTCTGCCTGCTCTCGGCGGCGGGCTGCCTGTTCATCATGTACGGCCTGCCGGCGCAGGCCTGGGAGCGGTTTTTCTGGTGGCTCGTGATCGGGCTCGTGCTGTATTTCTCGTACGGGTTCAGCCACAGCAAGCTGCGTGCGCACAATAAAGCCGCTTGACGGCGTCCGCGTCCTCGATCTGACGCGGCTGCTCCCCGGCGCGTACGCGACGCTGCTGCTCGCGGATCTCGGCGCCGATGTCGTGAAGGTCGAGGACCCGCGCGGCGGGGACGGCATGCGGACACTGCCACCGCTGGCGAGCGGCCGCAATGTGTACTTCGAGGCACTGAACCGCAACAAGCGCAGCATCACCCTCGATCTGCGATCACCTGATGCGGTCGCTGTCCTGTCGGCGCTGATCCCCGGCGCCGATGTTCTCGTCGACAGCTTCCGTCCATCCACCGCGC
>JAYVMG010000465.1:0-7507 GCA_043759095.1 Acidobacteriota bacterium
CAGCACCGGAATTTCCAGGCCGTAACGTGCCTCGAGGCCGGGGTCCGTCGAGATGTCGATCTCGTCGATCGTGATCGGCGTGGCTGTCGCGCGCATGGCACGCTGCACGACCGCTTTCATCTCGGCGCACAGGTGACAGCCGGGCCGCGAATACAGCGTCAGGACGATCACGACACGCAGCCGTCGCCCCGGCATTCCGCGGCGATGCGCTCGGCGGCGGCACGCGGATCCGCGGCAGCGATGATCGGCCGCCCCACGACGAGATAGCTGGCGCCCGCCGCCAGCGCGCCGGCGGCGCTGAGCGTCCGGCTCTGATCGCCTTTCGCATCGCCCGTGCCGCGAATGCCTGGCGTGACGATCGCGAACTGAGGACCGCACGCCCGCCGGATGATCGCGATCTCCTGCGGCGACGCGACCACACCGTCCAGGCCGGCCGCCTCCGTCAGTGCCGCGAGTCGCTCAACCTGCGCCGTCACCGGACTGTTCAGACCGATCTCGGTCAGCGCCCCCTGATCCAGGCTGGTCAGCATCGTCACCGCAATGACGAGGGGCGCGGGACGCGACGCGCGCGCGGCTTCTTCGTCGGCTGCGGCGCGGGCGGCGCGCATCATGGCGCTGCCGCCTGACGCGTGCACGTTCACCATCCAGACGCCGAGCCGCGTCGCCGCGGTGATCGCGCCGGCGACGGTGTTGGGGATATCGTGAAACTTCAGATCGAGGAACACGCGATCGCCGCGCGACGCCAGCTCTTCAACAAAGGCCGGCCCGGCACTGGTGAAGAGCCGGCTGCCGATCTTGAAGCCGCCGACGATCCCGCGCAACTGATCGGCCAGAGCCCGCGCCTCGGCGACCGTATCCACGTCCAACGCGACCAGCAGCTGTTCCATAGTCTTCCGAAGTAGCGCCCGGCTTCAGTCGTGCGTCCCGATGTGGCGCCCGGCTTCAGTCGTGCGTCCCGATGTGGTGCCCGGCTTCAGTCGTGCGTCCCGATGTGGCGCCCGACTTCAGTCGTGCGTCCCGATGTGGCGCACGACTTCAGTCGTGCGATCTGACCACCGTGCCGACGAGGTCGGACACGCGCGCGATGTTGTGGCGCTGCCCGTAGTCGCGGATCCCGTCGAGCAGCTTCGGCCAGATGAACGGGTCCACGAAGTTGGCCGTGCCGATCTGGACCGCGTTCGCGCCGGCGATGATGAACTCGAGCGCGTCGCGCGCGTTGGTGATGCCGCCCATGCCGAGGATTGGAATCTTTACGGCCTGCCGGCATTCGTGCACCATGCGCACGGCAATCGGTCGAATCGCGGGCCCACTGAGCCCTCCCACGCCGTTCGAGAGTTTCGGCTGACGCGTCTCGACGTCGATGACCATCGCGAGAAATGTGTTGACCAGCGAGATCGCGTCCGCGCCGGCCTCTTCTGCCGACCGCGCAAACGAAGCGACGTCGGTGACGTTCGGCGTCAGCTTCGGGATCACCGGCAAGCGCGTCACCTTGCGCACGGCGCTGACGACGTCGAACGTGCCGTTGAGGCTGCAGCCGAACTGGATCCCGCCTTCTTTGATGTTCGGGCAGGAGATGTTCAGCCGATGGCGACGACGCCTTCTGTGTCCGCCAGCATGCGCGACACTTCGACGTACTCGTCGATCGTCGTCCCGCACACGTTGACGATGACCGTGGCGCCGCGCGCGCGCAGCTCCGGCATTTTCTCGTCGATGAACCGCTGCGCGCCGATTCCCTGGAGGCCGATCGCGTTCAGCATGCCGGCCGGGGTCTCGACGATCCGCGGCGCGGGGTGTCCTTCGCGGGCCTTCAGGAACAGTCCCTTGGAGACGATTGCGCCAAGCGTCGAGAGGTCGACGACGTCGGCGTACTCGACGCCGTAGCCGAAGCAGCCGCTGGCAGCAATCAGCGGGTTCTTCAGGGTGAGGGCGCCGATGTGGACGGAAAGATCCATCTCAGACAACTCTCAACTCTGAAGTCTCAACTCTGAAGTCTCAACTCTCACGGCCCCGCCGGCCCGCGCTGAGCCTTGAGCCTTGAGACCTGAGCCTTGAGACGTGAGACTTGAGACCTGTTTCAATCCCACTGTATCTGGCCCCCCGGCAGCACCGGCCCCGCGATGCACGAGCGGACGTGATGGACGCTGCCGTCCTCGCCGCGCATCGGCACGACACAGCTGTAGCAGCCGCCCAGGCCGCAGCCCATCACGCGCTCGACCGACACTTCGCACGGCCGTCCGTGCTTCATCGCCGTCTTCGCAGTGGCCGCCATCATGCCTTCCGGTCCGCACGCATAGATCATGACGCCGACTGACGGCGACATTCCGGCGAGTCGCCGGTCCAGGGGCGCGACGATGCGTCCGCGTTCGCCGAGGCTGCCGTCTTCCGTCGTGAGGACGAGCTCGACGCCGAGGTCTTGGAAGAAGTCGAGGTAGAACAGTTCGGCGGCGCTGCGGGCGCCGTAGAAGAGCGTGGACGTCACACCGCGCGCGCGGAGCGACTGTGCGAGTGTCGCAAAAGGCGCGAGCCCGACTCCGCCAGCCGCCATCCAGGCGTGCGTGGGGGGATCAACGATCGTGAACGGGCGTCCGAGCGGGCCCAGGCAGTCGATGCGCTGCCCTTCGCGCGCGTCGTAGATCAGGCTCGTCGACACGCCGATGCGCTTACTGAGGATCGTGATGCCGATGACGTCGCCGCGCGCGTCGCGGAGAATCTCGAACACCGAGAACGGGCGCCGCAGCAACGGATCGGCGCCCGCACCGGCTTTCACCATCACGAACTGTCCCGGTGCAGCGATCGCGCCAATTGCGGGGGCCGCCAGCGCGAGGACGTTGTAATCGCTCGACAGCGGCCGGTTCGCGAGCACGCGTGCCGCGATATCGATCGGCATCGCGGCAGTATACTCCGTGCCAAATGCGGTACCTGCGGATGCTGAGCAACTCGATGGCGGCTGCTGCACTGGCCACGAGTTACGTGATCGCGCTCGTGCTGCATCTGAATCCCAACCTCCCGCTGCACCCCTCGCGGCTGGCGCCGCTCGTGGCGACGGTCGGCCTGTACTACATCGTCCACCTCACGGTGATCTTCTACGTCCTGCTGGTGGTGCGGCAGTTGCTGGCGCGCGAGGTGTTCTCGCCTGCGTGGGTCAGCGTCGACGTGTTGACGTGGTTGAGCGCGATGGCTGCCGCCGCTGGCGCGATGCTCATGTGGCGCAACCTGATGACGTTTTCGCTGGTGCTCGACGCGGCCACCACGAGGGCGCTGCTCGCCTGCACGCTGACGCTGGGGGCCACGGCGATCCTCTTCCTGCTGCTGGCGCTGTTCCGTCACAAGGCGCCGCGGGCGCGCGTGCTGTGGGCGCCCTTGTTCGTGTTGCTTGTGCTGTCGTCGGTCGCGTCGCTGCTGGCGTTGCGCGGGCGGGGCGCGCCGCCGCCGCTCGAGGCGCGGCCAATCGATGCGGCGTTCGACCGCGTGCGGCCAGACGCATCCGGCCGTGTGACGCTGATCGCGATCGACGGTGGATCGCTCGACCTGATCACGAGCGCAACGGCTGAGGGACGCCTGCCGAATCTCGGGCGCATCCTCGATGCCGGCGCGGTTCGCCATCTCGCCACACTGCACCCGACGTCGCCCGAGGCGGTGTGGGCTGCCGTGGCGACGGGGAAGCTGCCGCAGAAAAACGGCGTGCGCTCGTCGGCCATCTATCAGGTGGCCGGTGGCGGCGGCGCGCTGCAACTGCTGCCTGACTACTGCTTCGCGCACGGTCTCGAGCGCTTCGGGTTTCTCGTCGAGGAAGCGCACACCTCGGCCACGTTTCGTACGCGGACGCTGTGGAGCATCCTCAGCACCAATGGTTTCACCGTCGGCGTCGTCGGCTGGCCGCTGACGCAACCCGCGCCGGTCGTGCGAGGGTACGTGGTGGGCGACACCTATCATCGCGTGGCGTTGACCGCGTCAGGCATCGACGATCCGTCGGCGATCTACCCTCCGGAACTTCAGATGGAGGCGCTGGCCGCGATGGAGAGCGCGATGGCCGACGCATCGCCCGTGGCGCCGGCGGCGATCGGCGGCGCCGCGCTCGATCCGCGTCACGAGATGCCTGCCCGCACCGACCGCGTGTACGACCGCATCGCCCAGGCGATGTCGCGCGCGCGTCCGCCGCAGGTGACGCTGACGCGGTATCAAAGCCTCGATCAGATCGGGCACTATTTCCTTCGTTACGCCGTGCCGTCGGAGTTCGGTGACGTGACAGACGACGAGCGGCGGCGGCTGGGATCGGTGCTCGAACGGCATTACGGTGTGATCGACGAAGCGATCGGCCGCGCGATGGCGGCGCTCGGGCCGGATGATCTCCTCATGGTCGTGTCGGGCTACGGCATGCAGCCGCTCGGTTTCGGCAAACGGCTGATCGAGCGCCTGATTGGCGATCCCGAGATCAGCGGCACACACGAAGCCGCCCCTGACGGCTTTCTGCTGGCGTACGGCGCCTCGGTGGCGCGCGGGCGGCAGCAGGCGCGCGCGTCGGTGATGGACGTGGCGCCGACGATTCTGTATTTCCTGGGACTGCCGCTCGGCCGCGACATGGACGGCTTCGCGCGGACGGATCTGTTTCAGGCCTCGTTCACGCAGGAACGCCCCGTCACGTTCATCCCGACGTACGACAGGTAGGGCAGGCGGGTCATGTGGGTCGGGTAGGTCACGTGGGTCACGTGGGTCACGTGGGTGGGAAGGTTAGATGATTCGATCGATTGCTCGTCCGCTCGTGCTCGCGATCGTCCTGTTCGCCGCAGGCGTCGTGATGTATCGCGCCTCGTTCCGCCTCGACGAAGGCGCGACGACAGGCCTGACGTGGATTGCCGATGCGCACCAGTTCGGCCCGGTCGGCTATCGCGATCCCGCCGGCGCGCTGTCGCCGGATGGTCGCTGGATCGCGTACTCCGAAGGACGATTTCTCCGCGTGCGCGCGGTCGAGGGCGGGCCGCTCGTCGAGTTCCCTGCGGGCGACGCGCAGATCCGGAACATCGTGTGGAGCCCGGACAATCGCACGATCCTCACCGACGGACTCACGGCGCAAAGCAGCTGGGCGTTGTACGACCGCACGGACGGCACGCACCGCGCCCTGTGGGGCGATCGCGATCCCCTTCGCGGCGCGAAGATTTCCGATCTGCGCCAGCCGGCGTGGTCTCCGGACGGACACTCGATCGCCGGCATCGTGAACGGCCGCAGTGGACAGGATGTGTGGACCGTCGCTGCCGACGGCTCGTCGGCGACCTCGCAGCGAATGGCGAATCGCGTCGCGTTCCCGGCGTGGACATCGCGTGGAGCGCTCGCGTGCGTGACGACGACTGACGGCCGCGCACGGGTGACGCTGCCGTGCGGAGGGTCGGCCATCAAGACGGATCCGGATCTCGACGTGTACGGAGCGATCGCGTTTTCGCCGGATGCAGCGACCGTCTATGTGTCGTTTGTCAACGCGTCCGGCACGGTGGACCTGTGGGCCGCGCCGACGAGCGGTGGCCGCGCGCGTCGGCTCACGAACTTCTCGCGCGACAGCTACGCACCCACGGTGGCGTCGGACGGCGCCGTGCTCTTCAAGGTCCAGAGCTACCGGGCGATCGTGGCGATCGCGCCGGCGGACGGCGGCCCGAGCCGGCCGCTCGCGACGTTTCAGAGCGAGACACCGTCCTGGGATCCCACCGGCCGGTTGATTGGCATCACCTACGGCACATGGCGGCGCGTGGTGGACGATGCGCACTACCCGGATATCGCGCAGGACGCGGGGATCATCGCCGTGGATCCGGATCAGCCTGCCGCGCAGGTCACGCGCGTGGTCCATGCGTCAGTGTCAGAGGATCAGGCGCTCTGCTGGTCACCGAACGGGAAGTGGATCGCGTTCCATTCGCATCAGGATCAGTCAGACGACGTCTGGCTGCGGCCGGCCGCAGGCGACACGCCGCCGCGCCGCATCAGCTTCCTGGGTCGTGGCGCTGAAGCCGGCTGGCCGCGCTGGTCGCCAGACGGGAAATGGCTGCTGTTTGACGGCGCGAGCAAGGCGTCGCACCGGTCCGTGATGTTCGTGGCCGGAGTCGATCAGGAAACTGGCGCGGTGACGCGCGAACCGGTGGAGCTCGCGCTCCGCACCGTCGACGCGGAGGTGAGCCACGCAGAGTGGCTGCCCGACAGCGCGCACGTCGCCGTGATCAGCAAGGAAGGACCCGGCCGTCATGTGATTGCCACGGTCGCTCGCGACGGCGGCGACGAACGAGTGGTCCATCGATTCCAGACCGAGCACGACTCGCCGGGGCTGGCGGTGTCGCCGGACGGCCGCGACGTCGCCTTCATCGCTCCTGCATCGGACGGCTTCTTTCAGGTCTTCCGGATGCCCATCGCGGGCCGTCGACACGCTCAGGGCGACCCGGGCGCGTCGAGGGTCGGCGGTGCGCCGGTGCAGGTCACGACCGATCGCACACACAAGACGCAGCCGGCCTGGTCGCCGGACGGCCGGCGGATCGCCTTCACGGTGTGGAACTACGACGCGCAGTTCTGGAGAATCCGCTGAGTCCACGCGTACTGCTATAATCACCGCCGTTTCTCTTTAACGTGTCCCTGCGAGGATGCGAAGAGGTCTCCATGCCAGTCGTCCTCGACGCCACGCGCATCGCCCGCTCGCTCGCCCGCATCGCGCACGAAATCCTCGAACGTAACCCCGGCGTGGAAGAACTCGCGCTCGTCGGCATCCGGCGGCGCGGTGTGCCGCTGGCCAAGCGCCTGGCCCAGGCCATCCACGACATCAACGACATCGACATCCCGACCGGCGCGCTCGACATCACCCTGTACCGCGACGATCTGATGCGCACGGCCGTCGCCGCGCAGCCGGTGGTGCGGCGCACCGAGATTCCGTTTTCCATCGACGACAAGCGCATCCTGCTGGTCGACGACGTGCTCTACACCGGACGGACGATTCGCGCCGCGCTCGACGCACTCACCGAGTTCGGGCGGCCGAAATCAATTCAACTCGTCGTGCTCGTGGACCGCGGGCACCGCGAACTGCCCATCAAGGCGGACTACGTCGGCAAGAACCTGCCGACCTCGCTCTCGCAAAGCGTGCAGGTCCACCTGACCGAGATCGACGGCCGTGACGAAGTGGAGATCCTCGAGTCATGAAAAAGGATCTCCTCAGCATCGACGACCTGACCAGTGACGAGATCTACCTGATCCTCGACACGTCCGAGGCGATGCGCGAGATCGGCCAGCGGCCGATCAAGAAAGTGCCGACGCTGCGCGGCAAGACCGTCGTCAACCTGTTCTACGAGCCGAGCACGCGCACGCGCACATCGTTCGAGATCGCCGAGAAGCGGCTCAGCGCCGATACGCTCAATATCGCCGTCGCCAGCAGCAGCGTGCTTAAAGGCGAAACGCTGATCGACACGGCGCTGAACATCGAGGCGATGCAGCCGGACATGATCGTGTTGCGCCACGCCTCGTCCGGCGCGGGCCACATTCTTTCTCG
>JAYVMG010000466.1:0-2818 GCA_043759095.1 Acidobacteriota bacterium
GCTGAGCGGGACGAATTCCACGCGGTCGAACACGGCGGCTTCGTGCGCCGGCCGGATGGCGAAGCCGACGCCGCGCGAGGCCTGCGACAGCATGTGCGAGACCTGCGGCAGCAGCGAGTCGAGCAGACGGCCGGGACTCTCGCGGCGCAGGCGCGCTTCGACCGCCTCCGTGGACCGGTTGGGCCGTTTCGAATCCAGCAGCAGGTCCACGTAAAAGCGGTAGCCGCGATCGGTGGGGATGCGTCCCGCCGAGGTGTGCGGCTGCTGCACGAACCCTTCTTCTTCGAGGCGCGACAGGATGCTGCGCACGGTCGCCGACGACACGCCCAGCCCGGCGGCGGTCACCAGCAACGACGATGCGACGGGCTCGCCGGACGCGATGTACTCGCGCACCAACGCCGCGAGCACCCGCTTCGACCTATCCGCGGCGTCTGGTGTCATTTAGGGCTGGCAGTCATTGTGCTTGACTGCCAAACATCATTATACAAGCGGATTGCTCGCGTCACAACGGAGTTAGCTAGTCTGCCTGGATGAAACGCTTTGAGCTGATCTACTGAGTCATATGTTTGTCGTGTATAAACAATGAGATAGGGTTGATAATGCAAAACTACATTGCAATGTGATGATGCTAAAATGCAATATTGCATAATATGAAGTGACAGTTTAAGATGGTCGCGTGGCGCTTCTTGGACTACTGGCCGCGTGAAGGGTTCGATCCCATGAGGGTTTGGGAAGCGACCCAGGACGATGACGTGCGCGCGAGACTCGACGCGGTGCTGGACGTGCTTGCTCAAACAGAAAACTGGCTGGATCCGAATGTTAAGGGGTTGTTCAGATTGCTAGATCGAGCCGAAGCTGGCCTTGGAGAGATTGTCTTTGAGACGAGCTACACCCAAGAAGGACGAAAGAAAAAGAGCGGCAGGAAGTTTCGAGTATTCGTTGAACTACGTGTTGACGAGCACGATTGTGTGATGTTCGTCGGCAGCGAAAAACAGCGCGGCACCTACAGCCCGCCTGATGCGCCACGGTTAGCCTACGAATATCTGAGGGCCCTGAAGGACGGAGAAGGATTCACCGATGGGCACATTTAGGAATCGCTGGCGGAAACTCGCGGCGAGTAAGAAGTATCGGGAATCGTTTGTTGCAGCTCAGGCCAAGCAGGTGATTCCATTCCAGATCCGTGCGCTGATGAAGGCGCAGGGCCTCTCGCAGCAAAGGTTGGCGGAACAGGCGGGACTCACTCAGGGAGCAGTCTCAAGGGCCGCCAGCCCGAGCTATGGAAATCTCTCCTTGAACACTCTGTTTAGGATTGCCGCCGGATTTGATGTGGCTTTTGTAGGTCGGTTTGTTCCGTTCAGCGAGCTAGATCGCTGGCTTGATCACCTAAACGAGGAATCCGCTGATATTCCGGACTTCGGCGTAGAGAATGAGTATTCAGAAACGCTGTTCGCTACGTTTGACCATCAGTTCGGCGAAGCAGATTTTAGGAAGGCAATCGCCGAGGCACGAACGACGCGCCTGCTTCCGTACCTTGAGCGCGCACGTAAAGATGAGGTCCCGGCAGCAGCCCAGCTGAACCTCCTTCGCGCAGACGTGATAGGGCATATCGTGCCCCAAGCGCGGAGTGTGCCGACCAACATCACCGAAAAACAAGCGCCGATAATGGAGCTTTATGGACAACGTGCCTAAACCCCCTTTGCCCTTTTCAAGAGTGCCAGCGTTTTTCGAGCTGTACGCGAACAACGTCAACTTTGAATCGAACGTCTGGGATCTGAATCTGATATTCGCGCTGCTTGATCAAGTGCCTGGCGCACCGCCATTCAAACAGCTTGGCTCTGTCCATGTGCCCTGGGCGCAGGCAAAGATCATGGCGTATTTCCTTCTAATGAATATCGCTTTTCACGAAACTGAATACGGGCCGATCGGTATCCCGGCCAAGATCGCACCGGCGCCGATTGACGATTTTCTGAAAGATGCCGCAGATGATGAAAAGACCAAGGCTCTCGCGGAGAGGATCAATCGTATGCGTGCGGAGTTGGGGCTCTGATGGAACATTGCTCGTTGTTGCGAGTGCGCCAAGAGATGTTTGGCCTTACCTCAAGATTGACTTCCAAGAAGGAGCACGCATCGGCTAGCCCTGTCCGCGACGACCCGCAAGATCCGACCCGCTGTCGGCTCAGCGCGGCTTGAGCCGGGTGATGCCGAACAGCACGACGATGGCTGCGAACATCGTCAGTAGTTGGCCGAGGGAAAACCCGCGAGACACGGCCGTATTCTAGATCGCGGCCCGGGCGGCCAGGGTGCGCGCGGCCGTTCGGGCTTCGATGGCGACCTCGGCGCGATCGACCCTGACGGGGGTAAACTCATCCACGAGCAAGACCCCGTCGACGATGGTCGTTCGCACGTCGCTGCCGCGGACCGCGTAGACCAGCGTCGAGTACGGGTCCGGCCCAGGGGCGAGGTGCGGCCGGTCGCGATCGACGACGATGACGTCGGCGCGTTTGCCGACCTCGAGCGATCCGATCTGGTCCTCGAGGCCGAGCGTGCGCGCGCCCGCGCGCGTCGCCATCCACAGCACGTCGCGCGCCGGCAGGATCCCCGGCTCCTTGCGCATGGCCTGCAGCACGGCCGCGAGCCGCATCTCCTCGAACATGTCGAGCCGGTTGTTGCACGCGGCGCCGTCGGCGCCGAGTGACACGGTGATGCCGCGCGCGCGCATTTCCGGCACCGGCGCGATGCCGGATCCGAGTTTGAGATTGGACCCGGGGCAGTGCATCACCTTGACGTCGTGATCCGCTAACAGTTGCTGATCCTGTTC
>JAYVMG010000467.1:0-2818 GCA_043759095.1 Acidobacteriota bacterium
CACGCCATCGGCGTCTTCGATCCCGTAGATGTGCGCGATGTTCGGATGATTCAGCGACGCGAGCACCTGCGCTTCGCGACTGAAGCGCGCAAGGCGGTCGGGATCGTTGGCGACGGCTGGCAGCAAGACCTTAATCGCGACGTCGCGATTCAGCTTCCTGTCGCGCGCGCGATACACCTCGCCCATTCCGCCGGCGCCGAGCGGTGCCACGATCTCGTACGGACCGAGTCTTGAGCCGGCGGTCAGCGCGATGGGCGTTGTCATTCGCCCTTCTTCAGCAGCGCCGGCCAGTTCGTCACCAGCGTCAGCGGCGTGGCCGTCGTCTGCCCCTCCGACACACTGAGCAGGAAACGTTGTCCATCGCCCGACGCATCATAAAAACTGCGCAAGCCGCCGCCAGGCGCGCGCATGGCAAACAGGGGGCGAACGGCCTCGACGTCCACTCGACCCGCGTCGCCGCGGACCGTGGCGGCCATCAACCGGTTGTCGAGCGAGTGAAAGAACAGCTCCTTCCCGTCACGCCGCCACCGAGGATAGTTGCCCCCGTTATCGGAGATCTGCCACTTCCCGCCCGGACCGGGAAAGGCCGCGACGTAGATCTCGCTGCGTCCGGATTCGTTTGAGCCATAAGCGACCCAGCGACCGTCCGGAGAGAACTGTCCCCACCCTTCGTCGAACGGCGTTTCAACGAACGCAAACGGCTTGCGGTCGCCAACGAGCGGCAGCACCCAGACATCGGCCTTCGTTCTGGCGCTGGCGACGTTGTAGAGAATGAATCGCTTGTCGGGAGACCAGCTCGTGGGCGTCTTATCGAGCTGGTCGGCGAGGAGGACTTCCTCGACGCCGGCGCCGCTGGCCGCCTTGCGGTAGAGATCGAGACGTCCTTTGCGCCGGGAATTGAACACCATGTCGCTGCCGTCCGGTGACCAGAGGCCGGCAAGTTCGTCGGCAGGATCGAACGTGAACCGCGTGCGAAGTCCGCGCAACACGTTCACGATCCAGATGTCGCTCCTGCCGCCATGCTCGTCGTCGAACAGGCTCACCGACGCGTGCGTCCCGTCGGGGGACAGCGACACGTCTCTGTATGGCGCGCGCTCCTCGAGCACCGGCGTCTGCTTGCCCGAGCGATCGGACCACACGAGGCGGGAATTGCCTCCACCGGAGACGCCCGCTTGGTATACAAGTGCGCCGGCCGCAGACGCGGAAAACGCACTTGCGCGCACACCCACGGTGTTCAGTTGCAACCGCTCGCCCAGAGGAACAGCCTCGCCGGTGAGCGCGACGGTGGCCGCGTCAAATGACTGCGCCATCAGCGTTGTCCCTCGCACGAAGACCAGCGCTCCATCCGCGTACTGAACATTGGAGACGCCTTCGAGCAATCGGACTCGCGTCGATGAATCGAGGGACCCGACGTAGACGCCAAGGGGAACGACGCCGTTGAAGGCCGCATACAGAAAGTGACGACCGTCCGGGAGAAAAGATGGAAACCCATGCCCGGTTTCTCGGGCGTTGGTGTCGAGGGCCGTCGCAGCGGAGGGCGTAGTCCCGCCCGCGGCCGAGACACGGACCAAATGGGCGGATTCTCCTGGGAACACGATGACATCGTCACGATTCCACGATCCTGTGGGGAAGGCGGCCGTCCCGACCTCGCAAATCGTGATCGGCGTGCCACCTGCGGCGTCGATCTTCTTGAGCTTCCCGGCCGTGAAGAACGCGATGAAGCGACTATCCGGCGACCAGAACGGTCCGCTCGCATTTTCGGTGCCGGCGAGGACTTGCCCGCCAGAACCATTGAGGCTGCGCACCCACAACTGCACGTGGCCGGGCGCATCCTCCGCGACGTAGGCGAGTCGGCGGCCGTCAGGTGAGAGCGCGAACCTGTTTGACGGCGGGCGGGCGTCGAGGCTCTCGTTCAGGAGAATGGTGCTGCGATAGACCGGGGCCTCAACCAGTCGGCGCGGGATGGCCGTGGCTATTCCGAGCGCAAGAGCCACGGCGGCGAAAAGCGCCGCGACCGACCAGGCGACGACGATCTGGCGGTTGGCGCCGCGGGATCCGCCCACAACCGCGATCTCGAATGCCGTACCCTGGGCTGGCGACGTCATTCCCTCGTCGATGTCGAGGCGCGCATCGGCAGCGGAATCCATGCGACGTTTGCGGTCCTTGTCCAGGCATCGCCGGAGCAGCCGCCGAATTGAGGCGGGCGTGTGAGCCGGCAGCGTTGACCAGTCCGGTTCGTCCTTCAACACCGAGGCCAGGACGTGCGAGGTCGTCTCACCGCCGAACGCCTGTCGCCCCGTCAGCATCTCCAGCAACACGACGCCGAACGCCCAGAGATCGCTGCGCTTGTCGACCGCCTTACCGGCGGCCTGCTCCGGCGACATGTACGCCGCCGTCCCGAGGATGATGCCGGCTTGCGTCGCATGGATCGACAGCGTCGGCGAATTCTCCAACCCACCCGGCCCACCTGACCTACCTGACCCACCAGGCCCGTCGAGCGCCTTCGCGAGCCCGAAATCCAGCACCTTCACGGTGCCATCGGCGCGGACTTTGATGTTGGCGGGCTTCAGATCGCGATGGATGATGCCCTGCTCGTGCGCCGCTTCGAGCGCCTCGGCGATCTGTCGCGCAATCGGCAGCGCCTCGTCGAGTGGAATCGGTCCGCGTGCGATTTGCTGCGCCAAGTCCTCGCCTTCAACGAGCTCGAGGACGAGCGCCTTCACGCCATCGGCGTCTTCGATCCCGTAGATGTGCGCGATGTTCGGATGATTCAGCGACGCGAGCACCTGCGCTTCGCGACTGAAGCGCGCAAGGCGGT
>JAYVMG010000468.1:0-7502 GCA_043759095.1 Acidobacteriota bacterium
CAATCAGCAATCTGCACTCTGCACTCTTGATTCTGCACTCTGCACTCTGACATGTCAGGTCTTGGCTGGCGGCGGCTCGATGTGGATCACCGCGTCCGCGATTTGCGGATAGCGCGCCATCAGGCGATCCTTGACGACGTGCGAAAGATGGTGCGCCTCGGTCAGGCGCAGGTCCGGCGGCAGCCACACGTGCAGGTCGAGGAACACATGGTCGGCCGATCCGCGTGTGCGGATTTTTTCGCAGCCGATGATCCCCGGCACGCTCATCACCACCAGTTCCAGATCCGCATCCGAGATGACAATGCGGTCGCTGAGGATGCCGGTGGTGGTGCGCGCCACCTGAAACCCGGCGTACCCGATGAAGCCGGCGACGACGAGCGCGGCCAGCGGGTCGAGCATCGGCACGCCCAGCCGCGCGCCGACCAGAGCGGCGATCACGGTCAGCGACGACCAGACATCACCGCGTGTCTGCATCGCATCCGCCAGCAGCACTTCGCTGCCGAGACGCTCGGCCTCGCGTGATTCATACGCCACGACCGCCAGGTTCACGCCCACGGTCACCAGCATCACGATGAAGCTGGCGGTCGAGATCTCGTGCGGCGCTGATCGGCCGGTCAGGTGGTTGAACGCGTTGCGGACCACTTCGATGACGAGCAGCAGCAGGAAGATCGTGACGCCGGCTGCCGCTACGGTCTCGTACTTGCGATGACCGTACGGATGATCTTCGTCGGGCGGCCGCTGGGCCGCGCGCACACCGATCAACCCGGCGACGTTCGACGCCGCGTCGGTCAGCGAATGAAAGCCGTCCGACAGAATACTGATCGCGCCGCTTGTATAACCAAAAACGATTTTCGCCGCGGCGACCGCGAGATTCAGCAGGAGCACGCGGACGAGTACTCGGGAGACGGCGGCGTAGCGGCCAGGGCTCAGGGCTGAGGGCTCAGGGTTAGAAGACACGTGCCGTCGGAACCGGCCACCAGCGCATCTGCACTTTGCCGATGATGTATTTCTTGGGCACCATGCCCCAGTGGCGGCTGTCGGAGCTGTTGTTGCGGTGGTCGCCCATCACGAAATCGTAGCCTTCCGGGATCACCTGTGGACCGTAGTCGTCGTGGCTGCGGTAATCGCTCGCGACGTAATCATCCTTCAGCGGGATATCGTTCACATACACGCGGCCGTCCACGATCCGGACGGTGTCGCCCTCTTCGGCAATCACGCGCTTCACGAACGACTTCTCCGGGTTCAGCGGGTAATACAGCATGACGATGTCGCCGCGGCGCGGTTCGCCGATGCGGTACACGAACTTGTTCACGATCAACCGATCCTGATCCTCGAGCGTCGGCGCCATGCTCTGTCCTTCAACGCGCGCCACCTGGAACCCGAACGTGACGATGAGCACGGCGTACACCGCGGCGGATCCCAGCGTCTTCACCCACGCGATCAGTTCTTCCTGCACCTGCGCGAGGCGGATGCCGGGGCTCGTCAGCCGCAGGTCGATGTCGCCGCCTGCGTGGAACACCCGCTTGACGTCGAGCGGCGGCAATTCCAGCTGCAGCGCCAGTCGCTCGGGGTCCTCAGCGTCGGGGATCGCGGGTCCTTCGAGCCCGGCGATTAGAGCTTGAGGTACTCGCGCAGACGGCGAGTCTGCGTCCGGCTGACGGGAATCTCCGTCGCCTTCGCGTCTTTCATCCGCAGGATGTAGTTCCGACTGAACCAAGGCACGATCTCCCTGATCTTGTTGATGTTCACCAGATGCGATCGATGCACCCGCCAGAAAACGGTTGGGTCCAGCCGATCGTGGAGTTCGTCGAGCGTCCGGTAGTTCGACGTGCCCGTGTACTGACCCGTTACTACCGTAATGCCTTCGTCGGCCAGCGAGGCGAAAATTATTTCTTCGGCCTGCACCAGCAGAAACCGCTCGCCGACCTTGATCGCCAGCCGTTCGCGGCGGCTTTGCCGTTCCGCCACGGCCTGGATGATTTTTTCCAGCTCGGCGTTGTTGACGTTGGGCGCGCCGTCGGCGGTACGCTCGGTCGCGATGCGGCGCCGCGCGCGATCGACGGCGACCTCGAGCCGCGCCGGATCGACCGGCTTCAGCAGGTAGTCGACCGCGTTGACCTCGAACGCCTCGATGGCGTGCTGATCGTACGCGGTGACGAAGATGATCTGCGACGCCGCGTGGTTGCCGAGCATCCGCCGCGCGACCTCGAAGCCGGTGAGCCCCGGCATCTGGATGTCCAGGAACACGACGTCGGGCTGCAACTTGTCGATCGTGGTCAGCGCCTCGACACCGTTGCCGGCCTGGCCGATCACCTCGACGCCGCCGACCTGATCGAGCAGGTAGCCCAGCTCGTCGCGGGCCAGCTCCTCGTCGTCCACGAGCACCGCTTTCAGAACGGGCTGAGACTTGAGACTTGAGACTTGCGAGTTGGTCACGCCGTGACCCGTTCGGGCAGCGCGATCTCGGGAATGGCCACGCTGACGCAGGTGCCCTGCCCGGGCACGCTCGTCAGTTTCAGTTCGTACGGCGCGCCGTAGATCGTGCGCAGCCGCTCGTTGACGTTGCTGAGACCGATGCCGTCGCCCAGCGCGTGTTCGAGCCGCTCTTCCGTCATCCCCAGGCCATCGTCGTGGACTTCGATGATCGTGTGGCCGTCTCGCACCAGGGTCTTGATCGTGATGCGCCCGCCGCCGACCTTGCGCGCCAAGCCGTGCTTGATCGAGTTCTCGACCAGCGGCTGCAGCAGCATGCTGGGCACGATGACGTCGAGTGTCTGCGGCGCGATCTGCTTGTCCACGCGCAGCTGCGGGCCGAACCGGACGACTTCGATGTCGAGGTACTCGTCGACCGACGCGAGTTCCTCGCGCAGCGTCACGAAATGATCCGTGCTGCGCATCAGGCGACGGAGCAGGCCGGACAGCCGCGTGATCAGCATGCGCGCCGTATCCGGCTTGGTGCGGATCAGCGACGAAATCGACGTCAGCGTGTTGAAGAGGAAGTGCGGGTTGATCTGGTTGGCGAGCGCCTCGATCTTGGCCGCGAGCAGCAGTTTCTCCTGCTCCTGCAGCCGGTGCTCGATGCGGGCGTTGTTCCAGATCTTGATCGGCGTGGCGACGCAGAGCGTCGACGCGAACAGGACGATCAGCATGCGCCACGACCACGGCGGGCTGGGCGCGAGCACGAAGAGCCGGTGATGGTCGCTCCACTTGAATCCCAGACCCTGGCCGAGCAGCTCGAGCGCGACCGGCGCGAGCAGCAGCACGACCTGCCAGTCCACCGTCAACGAACGCACCATCTGCCACGCGCGGCGGGGGACGCTCGGAAAAATAAAGGGCGAAAAATGCCAGATTGCTTCTTTTGGGCACAGTTCGCGCAGGCCACCCCCGGCGAAACCGCAGCCGACGGCGAAGGGCAGTGCCGCCCATTCGCCGTTGAACAGCGGCGGGACGCCGACCATGGCGCCGACCGTCGCGCCGGCGTACGGACCCGCGATCAGCCCCACCAGAAACGACCCCTCCATCGTCAGGTCGAGCGCGTCGTAGCCGAGGAGGAGTCGGGCCATGACGCCAAAGAAGAGCGGGATGCCGAGGCTGAGGGTGAACGTGAGCCGATCCGGCCAGGCGCGGCGCTCGAAAATCAGGATGTGCCTGAACCGCCGGTAGCGCACGAGCATGGTCGCCAGCGCGGCGGTGGCCACGAGTTTGACGACGAGCGTGGTGAGCAATAACTGCTCGGCGGTCAGGAACTTCGGGCCTTGCATGGTTTACTTGATCTTATCGGCCAGATAAACTGAGAGCAATGGCTGTGATCCGTCCCTTCGTCATCGGTTTCGCCACGACGCTGAAGCACCTCTTCAAGAAGCCGATCACCGTGAACTATCCGGAGCAGAAGGTTCCGATGTTCCCGAAGTACCGCGGCAAGCAGGTGCTGATGCGCGACGAGAACGGACTCGAGAAGTGCGTGGCGTGCGGACTCTGTTCGGCGGCGTGTCCCGCGGACGCTATTTATCTCGAGGCGGCCGAGAACGACGGCAGCGTGCAGGCGGGGCCGCGTTACGCGTCGGTCTACCAGATCCACAAGACGCGCTGCATCTTCTGCGGCTACTGCGAGGAAGCGTGCCCGGTCGGCGCGATCTTCATGGGCAAAGACTACGAGCTCGCCGTCTACAGCAAGGCCGACTTCGTGTGGGACAAAGCGGACATGCTGGTGCCGGCGACCACTTCGCCGACGCCGGATCCAGAGGCTAGAGGCTAGGGTCTCGAGGCTGGCCAGCCCCCAGCCCCCAGTCCCCAGCCCCCACTGAGATGCAGATCGGCGCCCTTGGCGACATCCACGGCGAGTTCGACACCGTTCATCTGATCATGCAGCGGCACGCGGACATCGAACTCTGGGTGTGCGTAGGCGATGTGGCGAGCAACGACGGCGACTACTTCTCCCCCCAGGCGCCGCTCTACTTCATCAAAGGCAACAACGAGGAATTCGACGTGCTCGCGCGCGCGATGCACGGTGATTCGCCCGCGCCGACGCTCCACTACATGCCCAATGGCGGACCGCACACGGTCGGGCCTTGGCGCGTCGCCGCGCTCGGCGGCACGTTCGCGCCGACCTGGTACAACACGTCGCCCGCCGCGCTGCCACCGTCGAAGGGCCGCAAACTGGCGGCGACCTCGCTGAAGCTCGGCAAGAGCCGCGACGACAAGCGCCGGCATTTCGTGCGCGACGAAGTCGTGGCCTGCAAGGCGATGACGAACATCGACCTGTTGCTGACGCACGAGGCGCCGCGTCCGTTTTATCCCGCCGGCCGCCGGATCGACGCCGGCAAGACCGTGTTGAACGACGTGCTGGCGGGGATGAAGCCGAGGCTCCATCTCTTCGGCCACCACCACGAGTTCACCGACACCGTGCGGCAGGGCGTTCGCTCGATCGGCCTCGACATCGTCACGAAGTCCTATCTGCTGGTGGATGCCGGCACGTTCAAGACCGAGCGGCTGGACACCTGAATGTGTTTCATTGGGCCATCCGGTCATCTGGTCATTGGCTATGTGTTGAATCAATGAGCCAATGCGCCTATGAACAAATTTATCGAGGCACTCGCCGAGCGCGTGCTCGTCTGGCCGGTCTCGACACAATCTGGTGACGCCGGAGCCGCCCTCGCAGGTCCTCGATGGACTTCGCTGAGAGAGCAGAGGTATAGTCGGACTGCGCTACGGCACACAGCCTGAGCGTTTTCAAGTAGTTAGCGGGTTTTAGACCTGCTGCTGAGGCAACTGATGGGCTTATTCGAGCCGCGTCGCCCGAACGAAAACGAAGAGATCGTCGGGTCTGACGCCGCCACTCGTGCGCTGTCGGTGACGGTCGTGGAAAACGACTTCGTCGCGCGCGTCTACGAGAACATTGCGTGGTTCTACGACCTGACGTTTGGTCCCGCGCTGCATCCGGGCCGCGTCGACGCGATTCAGCGCATGGGCATCAAGCCCGGCGACCGCGTGCTCGAAGTTGGCGTGGGCACGGGGATCAACGGCGCGCTCTATCCGGCGGAATGTTCGGTGATCGGCATCGACTTCTCGAGTTCGATGCTGGAGAAGGCGCACGAGCGCATCGCGCGCAAGGGCGTGACCAATGTGCGTCTGATGCAGATGGACGCGCAGAACATGAAGTTCGCCGACGACAGCTTCGACATCGTCTACGCGCCGTACGTGATCAGCGTCGTGCCCGATCCCGTCGCGGTCACGCGCGAGATGCACCGCGTCTGCCGTCCTGGCGGAAAAATCATCATCCTTAACCACTTCCGTAGCAAGAGCCGCCTCGGTTCGTGGCTGGAAAAGATCATCGCGCCGTTCACCCTCTATCTCGGCTTCAAGTCCGATCTCGACTTGCCGGCGTTCCTGGTACAGGCGAACCTGCACCCGGTGTCGATCGAAAAGGTGAACATCCCGCGGATCTGGTCGCTCGTCACGACCATAAAAGAGTAACTCTCAGCTCTCAAGTCTCAACTCTCAGCGCTGAGACTTGAGACCTGAGACTTGAGACCTGAGACCTGAGACCTGGGACTTGAGACCTGTTACGTCCCGAAGGGATCCTCGATCGACGGACTCTGTGGCGTGAAGAGTTCCGCGCCGTTCGGCGTCACGTGCATGTCGTCCTCGAGTCGCACGCCGAACTCGCCCTTGATGTAGATCCCGGGTTCGTCGCTGAACACCATCCCCGGCTGGACGGTGAGCGCTTTCTCCCACCCGAACATGTTGTTCTTCACGAGGTACGGCCACTCGTGGCCGTCCATGCCCATGCCGTGGCCGAGCCGGTGTGTGAAGTACTTGAAGCCAGGTCCGTAGCCGTTGTCGATGACGACTTTGCGGCCCGCGGCGTCGATCGATTCCAACGGCACGCCGGGGCGCGCGGCTTTCAGCGCCGCGGTCTGCGCCTGATGCACGATGTCGAACACCTTCTTCATCTTGTCGGTCGCCTTGCCGAGCACGAACGTGCGCGTGATGTCCGACTGATAGCCCTCCACCGTGCAGCCATCGTCGAGCATGAGGATCGTACCTTCGCGGATCGTCTGCGGTGTGATGGAGCCGTGCGGCAGCGCGGTGTACTCGCCGACCTGGATGCTGGCAAAGCCCGAGAAGCCGAGCTTCGCGTAGCCGGCGCTGATCAGGCTGCTGACGTCGTTCTGCGTCATCCCGGGCTTCAGCGCCTTGAACACCGCCTCGTAACATTTCAGCGTGATCTGCG
This sequence comes from Acidobacteriota bacterium, assembly GCA_043759095.1. Taxonomy (GTDB): domain Bacteria; phylum Acidobacteriota; class Vicinamibacteria; order Vicinamibacterales; family CAVVIG01; genus CAVQFC01. Next base: position 6,734 of record JAYVMG010000468.1, read on the forward strand.
AGGCGAGGCGCATCAGCTCGACCTCGTGCGCTTCCTTGATCATCCGGCAGCCGGCGACGATCGGTGACGCGCTGACGATCTTCAGCGCGGGCGCCGCGCCGCTGATGCTGTCGGCGAACACGAACTTCGCTGTCTCCTCGATGCCGACGCGTCCGCTGGCGATGCCGCGATCCTTGAGTCCCGTCGCCACGCGTTCGAACGGGCTCTCGTCTTCCTGCCAGATCGCCACGTCGGTGTGCTCGATCGGTCCGCCGGCAAGCTGCTCGCGCGTGCGATCTTCTTCGAACGCCGGCGTGACGATGTAGGGCTGGCCGACTTTGGGGATGACCACAGCGGTGAGGCGCTCGCTGTTGCCCCAGCGGATGCCGGTGAAATACATCAGCGACGTGCCGCCGGTGAGGATGATGGCGTCGATCTTCTGCTCGGTCATCAGCCGGCGCGCTTTTTCCAGTCGAGCCTGACGTTCCGCGACAGTGATCGGTTTGGCAAGGTGACGCATCGACGTCAGCGCCGCGATGCTCTCGGGCGCCGGCCCGCCGCCGGCCGCGGCACCCCGTCCGCGCTGCGCGGAAAGAGGCGCCACGGACAATCCGGCTGCCGCGCTCGTCAGCCACATGAAATTGCGTCTGCTCAACATAATGGAATCCTCAGAATCTCGTTGGCGGCGATGTCTGCACCGTTGACGGCCGGCCGTTCCGGCGCCTCCGGCTGCGCGAGAAGCGCGTCGATCGCGTCGGCCCACCGGCCGGCGACCAAATCTTCCTGCGAA
>JAYVMG010000469.1:0-7499 GCA_043759095.1 Acidobacteriota bacterium
CCGCTGGTCAGCGCGCGCGCCTTGGCGCCGAGCACCAGGTACTGCGCGGCGCGAACGCTGGCGCCGAACGCGACGAATTTCTTCACCAGCTCCGGCGCCTGCGGCGACTTCGGCCGGCTCGTCCGGGCGATGTGCAGGGCGTAGCGCAGCACGGCGTCGGCCACCGGCACGCGCCGCACGAGTCGCTGGAACGCGACCAGGTCGGCGCCGTTCACCGGCTGGTTGAAGTGCGGATCGACGATCGCCGTCGTTGCGCGCACCACGTCGAATTCCTCGTCCTCCGGCGGATGCTCGACGACGATGTGGAACATGAAGCGATCGAGCTGGGCTTCGGGCAGCGGATACGTGCCCTCGAGCTCGATCGGGTTCTGTGTCGCGAAGACGAAGAACGGTTCGGTGAGGTCGTAGGTGCGCCCCTGGATCGTGACGCGGTGTTCCTGCATGGCCTCGAGCAGGGCCGACTGCGTTTTGGGCGGCGTACGGTTGATTTCGTCAGCCAGCACGATGTTCGCGAAGATGGGCCCGGGTGCGAAGACCATCGAGCGGCGGCCGTTCGCGTCTTCCTGGATGATGTCCGTGCCGGTGATGTCCGACGGCATCAGGTCCGGCGTGAACTGGATGCGGTTGAACTTCAGATCCAGCACTTTCGCCAGCGTGGCGACGAGCAGGGTCTTCGCCAGCCCGGGCACGCCGACGATCAGGCTGTTGCCGCCGACGAACAGCGACAACAGGATCAGTTCGATGACCTCGGACTGCCCGATGATCCGCTTTCCCAGCTCGGCAATGATTTGCTGCCGGCCGACCTTCATCTTGTCCGCCAGCGCGATGTCGTCGGCTGACTCGAAATCAACAGTGTCCAGAGCCATTAGTGTGTCATCCCGTAAATGATGTAGTTGACGCCGAGCTTGTACGCTTCGTTGGATTCGTCGATCGGTTTGAAGCCGGTACCGGAAAACTCCCAGTACTCGGAGATATCCGTGTTGAAGTTCGCCAGCGCGACGATGCGCTTCGCGGGGTCATTGTCCTCGAAGATGGCGCGGAACACCGGCGTCCCGCGGTCATAGTACTGCGGCACGTCGAGCGTCTTGATTTCGAAGAAGGCGTGGAACACCGGGTTGGACAACTCGAGGTCCACCCACCGGCCGTTCGGGATCACCCGCTGCATCTGAAACTCGAAGTTGTCCCATTCGCGCGCGCCGCGGTAGTCGTCGAAGAACACGAATCCACCCTTGGCGAGATAGGCGCGAAAATTCGCCGCCTCGAGATCGGTCATGTCCCAGCGTCCGGGTTCGCACATGTAGGACAGCGGGTGCTTGAACAGCTCGGGATCGTCGAGTCCGACGACGTTCGACTGGTCGGTGTGCGGCGCGAGGTAGCTCAGCTCGTTCAGGATCTTCATGAAATGCTTTTCGCCCTCGGGGTAGTCGTGCGACCAGCTCACGCGCTGCGTCTGATACGAGATCGGCGGGCCGTAGCGAAGACGGATGAACGTGAACGTCCCGTCGTAGGGCAGGTTCGGCAGAATCGGCGCGCCACTGCCGCCGCCGAAGCGCGGTCCGCGTCCGCCGCCAGGGCCGCCACGGCGCTGCGCCAGTCCTGTGGCGACGCTGGCCGCGAGCAGCACGCCGACGATCGCGATCCGCGCCGTGGTCCGCCTCACGATTTGTCCTCCTTTGCCTGCAGATCGCGAATCGCTTTCGTCTTCAGCGCCAGATCGGTCAAGAGCTGCTCGAGTTGCGCGTCGTACTGCACCCCGTCCATCGCGCTCTTCTTCAGCTTCAGCGCGGCAATCTTTTGATCGATCGCGTCTTTCTCGTCGGCCAGCGCTTTCATCGCCGGGTTCGAGGTGTCGATGGCGAGCGCGCCGTCTGCGCGGCCGTTCCCGAGGAACATGGTCGCGGCCAGCCGTCCCTCGCCGCCATCGTCCATCACTGCATGCTCGGTGAGCAGCAGACCCTTTTGCTGGAACGCCTGCGCGACCTTTGTCTTCGCATACTCGAACGCCTCGGCGATCGACACATGGCCGTTGCGATCGCGGTCGGCCGCCGGGTCGTTGAACGCTTCAACGAAGAACTCTGGAAACATCGTTTCGTTGCGTTCGCCGCCGGTCTTGGTGGCCGTCACCACGACGCGGCCTGGCGAGGCGATCGCCTGGAGAAACGCGCCGCTCGAACTGCTCGTGTTGATGAACGCGACGTGCTGTGACGAAAACCTGCCGAGCAGCTTCGACCACTCGTCGACCGTGAGATCGGGACCAGGCAGATTGAACGCCCCCTGCGTGCCGTTGAAGCTGCCATGGCCGATGAGCAGGACAACGACGCCGTCGTCGGGTTTCACGCGCGCCGTGATGTCGGCAAACGCCTTCTCGACGCCGCCCTTCGTGGACTGTTTCTCCGAGAGATACGTGACGTTGCCGTCCGGCGCCGCGTCCTTCTTCTTCGCCGAATCGATGAATCTCGCCGCCCACTTCTGAAACTGCGCCGCGTGCTCCTCGTCGCCAGGCACGCCGGTGATCACGAGGAGGTGCGTTTGCTGTGCGGCCACGGGCGTCGCGCACAGGACCACGAAGGCTGTGGCGCAAGCCTTCAGGCTTGCGATCGCAAGGCTAAAGCCTCGCGCCGCATGACTCCGCAATGTCATGCGAGGCCCCGCATCCGCCGGTAGCCCCATTCCGTGGCGATCAGCCCGACGAGCAGGATGAAGAGCGCCGGCATATCCCACAACTCGCGTTCTTCGACGACGGTGACACCGCGGCCGCTGTAGCTGATCGCTTCGGGCAGGGCGGCGGCGTTGGCCGGCGTGAAGAAGCGTCCGCCCGTTTCCTCGGCGACGCGTGTGAGCAGCGGCGCCCGCATGCCCGCATCGAAGTACTCCGCATCGCCGGCCGATACGCGCACGTGCATGTCTGCCGAGCCCAGGTCCTTCTGATCGCGCGCAGCGGTCACCGTGATGTCGTAGATGCCCGATTCGTCTGGCGTGAAGCTGGCGCGGTATTCGCCGTCCTTCGTCACCGTCCACTCGACCGGCGCTTCCGTCGTCTTGCCCGACGGCGACGTGACACGCGCAACGACGCGGCTGTCGTTGACCTCGACGTACGCAGAGTCGAGCACTTCCGCCGACAATGTGATCGCTTCGCCCGGTTCGACGCGATCCGCGGTCGTCGACACGTTCACCTGCTCGGGAACGCCGTCCACAAGCCAGCGAATCAGCCGGCGCCAGAACATCGCGTGCGTCGTGTCCTCGACGGGCATCTTGGCGTCCATTTTCCAGAGCCACGAGTCCTGAATCGGCATCGCGATCGCCTTGCCGCGGCCGTAGCGCTGGTAGGCGAGGACGATCTGTTCCTGCTTGCGGTTGTCGATCCCGCTCAGCAGGACCGTGGCGCCGGGCTTGGCCAGATGGATCGCGTTGACGCTCGTCACCGCGGGCATGTCGTTCCACTTCGCGGCGGATGCCTTCTCGTCGCCGGCAACCTGCGTCACCGGGTAGGTCGCGCCCGCGCGCGTCGGCTTCGCCTGCACCTCTGAGAAATACTTGGTGTTCGTGTTCTCGATGACGACCGGCAGTACGTCGCCGACCGGCGTCCCGCCCCAGCCGCCCTCGGCGAATGAGCGACGGCCGCCGAGCATCAGCAGCCCGCCGCCGCGCGTGTTCACGAAGTCGGCGATCATGCGAAGCTGCTCTGGCGAGAAGGACGCGGCTTCGACGCTGCCGAGAATCAGCCCGCGGTACTGGAACAGCTCTTCGCGCGTCTTGGGGAACCCGCCGATTAACTCGTCCTTGTCGGTGACATCCTGACGGTAGTACTTGTTCTCCGCCGTGCGATCGAGCGACACCACCTGCAGGTTCTTGTCGCCCTTCACGCCCATGCGCAGGAACTTGTATTCGAATCGTGGCTCGCCCTCGTAGTAGAGGATCTTCTCCGCGCGATCGTTCACCTGGATCAGCGCGTCGCGTGCGTTGTTCTGCGTGACCTGTTCGTCCTTCTGCGTCGGCACCTTGAACCTGAACGTGCGCGGGCCGGCTTCGGTGGCGGTGAAGCGGACCTTGACCGTCGCCGATTCACCTTCTGGCGGCAGCGTCACAACCTGCGTGCTCACGATCCGCCCATCGTCTTCCACGCTGAGCGGGACCGTCTGGCCGGCGTAACCGGTCTGCGACAACACGACGTCGACGACCAGGGCCGTGCCTTTGAGGACGGAGCGAGGCGTTTCGACGCGCGTCACCTGCACGTCGCGCGCGAAGCGTTCCTGACCCACGCCGACGGTGAACACCGGAATCGAGCGCGCCTTCATGCCGGCGAGCGTCTCGTCGATCGCCGCGTCAGAGGTGTCCGCGCCGTCGCTGACCATCACGAGGCCGGCGAGCGGCAGCCCGGAGAGCTCGTCGCGCGCACGATCGAGCGCCTGGCCGAGACGCGTGGCGGCGCCGCCGAATTTCAGATCTGCTGCGGACGCGACCCGATCGGTGGAGGAGGCAAAGCTGAAGAAGCGGACGACGAAGCGCTGCGAGAGCGCCGCGAGCAGCTTCGCGTTCGGGCCGGACAATTGCCGCTGGATGAACGCACTGCGTGGCTGGCCGTTGACGTCCGCGATCGACATGCTGCGCGAGTCGTCGACCAGCACGCCGAGAAAATTCTGCTGCGGGACCGCAGCTTTCAGGATCAGCGCCGGACGGAACAGGCAGAAGAGCAGCACGGCGAGTGCGGCCAGGCGCAATCCGATCAGCACGATTCGGTCGCGCGGACGGTCCGTCGCCGGCGCACCGCGATACGTCAGCAGCGCGAGGATCGCGACGGCCGCGGCCGCGATGACGGCCAGCAGCACCGGACGAGAGAGGCCCCAGGTGAAGTCGCCCTGCTGGAACATGAGGGGCGGATACTTGAACAGGAACCGAAAGAGCTTGTCCACCACCAGGCGCTCATTCTAATACTCCGAGCGTCCGGCGACGTGTGGAAGGTCTGTGGCAGGATCTCGGTATGCGCCTCCTCGTCGCGACCACGAATGCGAACAAAGTTCGCGAGATCGGCCACATGCTCGCAGGCTCGTCCGTCGACATCGTCACGCTCGCCGCGTGGCCGGCGCTGACCGCGCCGGAAGAGGTCGGCGAGACGTTCGAGGACAACGCGCGCGCCAAGGCGTTGTACTACGCGGCGGCGACCGGTGAGCTGACGGTGGCCGAGGATTCCGGCCTGGCGATTGACGCACTCGACGGCGCGCCCGGCGTCGAATCGGCGCGATTCGGCGGCGTGGACACGCCGTATCCCGAGAAATTCGCGCTGATTGACGCGGCGCTGCGGGCGAAGGGCGATCGCGAGAGCCCGGCAAGGTTCGTCTGCGCGCTCACGCTCGTGCGTGGCACGCAGGTTCTGTTCGAAGCGCGGGGCGCCGTCGAGGGACACATCTCACCGGAGCCGAAAGGGCAGGGCGGTTTCGGCTACGACCCGATCTTCTTCTACCCGCCATTTGGCCAGACGCTCGCGGAAGCCGGTGACAGAAAGGCCGCCGTGAGTCATAGAGGCGAGGCGTTCCGGAAGCTGCGGAGATTTCTTGAGAGCGTTCGTGACGTACAACGCGGAACCCACTGAACACGCAGAGAGAAATCTCTTGCTCTGCGAGTTCCGCGAGTTCTGCGTTGATCGTCGTCGCTTAGAACAGCGACGCTTGGGGAGCGGTGCGCCAGCGGCGTTCGTGGTCGATCAGCCACGTCTTGCGGTCGAGGCCGCCGCCGTAGCCCGTCAGCGATCCGTTCGATCCGATCACCCGATGACAGGGGACGATGATCGCGATCGGGTTGGCGCCGTTCGCCATGCCCACGGCGCGCGAGGCGCCGGCGGAGCCGAGCGCGTGGGCGATCGCGCCGTAGCTTGTTGTGTGCCCCGCCGTGATGGCCTGCAGGGCGATCCATACGCGCTTCTCGAACGGCGCGCCGCGCATGTCGAGTTGCAGATCCTCGATGTCCGCGCGCGTGCCGTCGAAGTACGCCGCGAGCCAGTCGCGCGTGCGCCCGATGGTGGATGTCTCTTCGTCAACGATCTCGTGCGGCGGAAACCAGCGCTGCAGCCGCGCGTTCAGACGCGACAGCCGCTCCTGTCCCCGGTTGGGACCCTCGACCTTCGTAAACTCCAACGCGCAGAGACCCTCGTCTGACGAAAGCGCCAGCATGTCGCCCAGGGGAGTCGGAAGCAGCGTGCGGGACAGCCTCATATGTGGCGCAGGCGATTCAGGACATGTGGCACAGGCGATTCAGGGTATGTGGCGCGGGCCATTCAGGCCTGCGACGCAGGGCTTCAAGCCCTGCGCCACGAATGTCATTTCTGCTCGGTGGACTTGACCAGATGCCCGATGAGCGCGCGCTGCTTTTCGATCAGCTGTGTGATGCCGAGGTCGGCCAAGTCGAGCATCGTGAGCAGCGCGTCCCGGCCGAAGGGGATCGCTTCCGCGGTGCCCTGCACTTCGATGAACCGCCCATCGCCTGTCTTGACGATGTTCATGTCCACGTCCGCGCGGCTGTCATCGGCGTACGCCAGATCGAGCAGCGGCTCGCCATCGACGATGCCGACGCTGATCGCGGCAACGTAGTCGGTGAGCGGAATCGTCCGGATCGCGTCGCGCTCGCGGAGCTTCCCGAGCGCCAGCGCCAGCGCGACGAACGCGCCAGTGATCGATGCGGTGCGGGTGCCGCCGTCGGCCTGGATCACGTCGCAGTCGATCCATACCGTGCGTTCGCCGAGCGCGGGGAGGTTCGTCACCGCACGCAGCGAGCGCCCGATCAGCCGCTGAATTTCCTGCGTACGTCCGCCCACCTTGCCCTCCGCCGCCTCGCGCCGCATGCGTGTGCTGGTCGCGCGCGGCAGCATGCCGTACTCCGCCGTCACCCAGCCCTTCCCGCTGTTGCGCAGGAACGGCGGCACGCGATCCTCGACACTCGCCGTGCAGATAACCTTCGTGTTGCCCGCGCTGATCAGCACGGATCCTTCTGCGTGAATCGTGTATTCGGGAATCAGCGTGATGTCGCGGAGCTGGTCGGCGGGTCGTTGATCGGTTCGCATTGGTTCTATTGTACCCACGCAAGATTTTTCGCGAGCGGACGGCGGAGATCGACATGCCCGGACAGCGTGTCCACCTCTTTACCGTCGACCAGGACCTGCACGGCGGTGACGGCCGGCAGATTCACGGTCAGCGCGTTGACGATCGTGTAGACGGTGAGGAGTTCGTTGACGCTGCCGCCCGGATGGGCGCTGCGCACCTCGCGGCTCAGATCCACGTACGCGTCGCCGTTCTTGGTGATGAACACCGCGCGCAGGGTCGTGCCTGGCGGCACGGCCGACACCAGCGGCACGGCCACGGGAGCGATCTGCGCGGCGACGATTTCGCGCGCCTGATCGTCCGCGCTCTCGCCATACGCCACGTCGCGTTCGATGCTCGTCAGCCGCGTGCCATCGTCACTCACATAGAAGAGGCGCGCCTTGATCTTGCGTCCCGGCGGCGTGGGCGGTG
>JAYVMG010000470.1:0-7499 GCA_043759095.1 Acidobacteriota bacterium
GCGCGGAAGTAAATCGGGAACAGCGCCGGCGAACAGTACAGCAGCTTGAACCACCGCGCGTTCACCTTCGGCGACAGATGATGCCGCTTGGGATCGTCCTCGTCGGACCCGAGCTCTGCGTGATGGTCGAGATGCCAGCGCGTGAACTGACTCGCCGAGATCCCGCTCGGCACCGCGTATAGCCAGCCGAGCACGCGCTCCGCCACCGGACGACGACGGTCGAAGATGGTGTGGTGCACGACCTCGTGCAGAAGCACCGTGAAGTTGAACACGGTGAATCCCTGCACACACGCCAGCGGGATCCAGATCAGCGGGTTGGTGATCGCGACCAAGGCCCAGGTCGCCAGCGCGAGGATCCCGAACTGCCGCGCCGCAATCGCCAGATGGCGGGTCGCATCCCTGGCGTGAAACGCGACCAGCTGGTCGCGCGTCAGCGTGTGTCCGAGTTCAGTCCGCAGCGCAGCCGCGTGCTGGCTGTAATAATTGGATTTCACAGGACTTACCGCCAATTGTACTACTATGAATGCATGACCAGAATGCGAACCGCCGTGCTCGCTCTTGCACTGCTGGCCCTCACCTCGGCCCCCGCTTGGGCCGACATCACCGGATTTATCGGTGCAAACACGACACCAGCGAACCGCCAGGTCCGCGGCGGCGCCATCGGCATCGGCCTCCTCATCGTCGGGGTCGAAGTCGAGTACGCGTTTACGACGGACGACCTGACCGCGAATGCGCCGTCGCTCAAGACCGGCATGGGCAACGTGATACTCCAGACCCCGATCGCGTACATGGGATTCCAGCCGTACTTCACGACCGGCGGCGGGATCTATCAGGAAGCACTTGGCACGCACCAGGACACCGGCTTCGGTCTCAATACCGGCGGTGGGGTGAAAATCTCGCTGGCAGGTCCGATTCGGCTGCGGGTGGACTACCGGATTTTCAAGCTGGGTAGCAGCGCGCTGAACTCACCCGTGCATCGCGTCTACGTCGGGCTGAACCTGAAGATCTGAGTTCTCAGTTTCATTTGCCAAGGTCGGAGACGAGCGACAGGTTCACGAAGTTCTGGCCCGTGGAGTACGAGTCCACGTACTGCTTGAACAGCGCGGCCTGTTCGTCCCCGGAAAACGCCTCGGACAGAATCGTCGTCACCGCGTAATCCGCGCCCTTGATCACCGGATCGACGATGTAGACGTAGAGGACGCTGCCGCCGGGACCGGCGTCCGTCGACTTGTACACCTTCCAGCTCGCCGCTTGCTCCTTGCGTTGCGCGTTCTCGCTGTTCTGCAACGCGTCCTTCAGCTTCGCGATCACGACCTCGAAGTCGGCCGTCTTGTCTGGCTTGATGAAATTCAGCACGACACCCGTGCCCGCCGAGAACACCCGAGTCGCCGGCGCGGCCACGGCCTGCTGCATCGGTGGAAGCGACCCCTGCGCCGGCGGCTGAGCCGGAGTCTGCGGAGACGCGGCGCGCGCGACGAGGACACCTCCGGCGACGAGGAAGGTCAGTCGCCGGAACCGTGGTGCCTTCATGAGCGGGATCACAACGTCAGGAACCATCACGATCGGCGGTCCGCCGAAGCGAACCCGCCGACGTGCGGTGTGCTACTTGAGTTCGAGGACTTTGTTGAGGTGCAGCAACGCGCCAATCGCGGGGTTGGCGTACGCGTCGGAGTAGGTCTTGTACAGCGCCTGCCCTTCAGCCGCAAACACCTCGACGAGGATATTGCCGACCGAGTACTCGGCGCCCTTGGCGACCGGATCCATGACGAACACGTAAATCGCGGCGCCGCCCGGCCCTGGTTCCTCGGCCTTGAAGACTTTCCATCCGGCCGCCATCGCCTTACGCTCCGGCTTGTCGCTCTTTGCCAGTGCGTCCTTCAGCTTGCCAAGCACCATTTCGAAGTCGGCGGTCTTGTCTGCCTTGACGAAATTTAAAATCACACCGCCGTCCCCGTTGAAGATGAAGGGATTCGGAGCGGCGGCCGCGGGCGCCGCGGGTATCTGCGCGAACACGCTGGTCGCCGACAACGCGACGACGGCCAATCCAAAAACAATCCTGCGAAACATCCCGGCCTCCTGTGTGCGAACCTGTGTGCGAAAGGGCGCTACTGTAGCGTACTTGACGCTACACGAACACCGACATTACTTCATGAGCAAGGAGCATTCCCTGGCGGGTCAAGCTGAGGCGAGATCCGCGGCGCCGCAGGCAGCCGGCTTCGAGAAACGGCTCAAGGTCGGCCCCAAACCGGCGCCAGACGTCAACTCCGTAGCGCGTTTGTATGGCATTTACATCGATTCCGTCAACCAGCCGCAATCCGGTGAAGAGCGCATCGCCGAGCTGTTCATCGGCGCTCAGGCGGTGTACATCGACCGCCAATGAGCCTCCGCGCCCGACCTGATCGATGTACTCCTGTGTGGCCGAGATGTTCTTCCAGCGGACACCGCCCTGCGTGGAATGCGCGCCGCAGCCGAAGCCGAGCCACTCACCGTCCATCCAGTACTTGAGGTTATGGCGCGAGCGCCGGCCGAGCTTCGCGACGTTCGAGATCTCGTACTGCGCGTAGCCGGCGTCCTCGAGCCGTTCCATCGCCGCCACGTACATCGCCGCCACGTCATCGTCGGGCGCCTGCGACCACCGAGCGCGGACCATGTCGTCCCTGAGCGGCGCGTTCGGGTAGACCTCGAGCATGTACAACGACAGGTGTTCGGGATCGAGCGCGATGGCGGCGTCGATGGATTCGAGCCACTCGCTCAGCTGCTGCTCGGGTAACCACATCATGAGGTCAAGGCTGACGTTGTCGAAGCCGGCCGCGCGAGCTTCAGCGAATGCCGCGCGCGCGCGATCCGCGCTGTGGAGGCGCGAGAGGCGGCGCAGCTCGTCTTCGCGGAACGACTGGACGCCGAAGCTGAGCCGGTTGACGCCGGCGCCGCGGTACGCCGCGAGGCGCTCCGTGGTGACCGATTCGGGGTTGGCCTCCATTGTCACCTCACGGTCGGAGGCGATGTCGAAAGCGGACTCGCATGCGGCAATGATGCGCGCGATCTCGTCAGGTTCGAGGAGGGATGGAGTACCGCCGCCGAAGAAGATGGTGTCGGCGTTCGCAAGACTAAAGTCCTGCGCCACATCGGAACCACCCGTGGCGCACGGCTTTAGTCGTGCGGTCTGGATTTCAGCGATGAGCGCGTCAACGTAGCGCGCCTTGACGTCCGCATCGAACAGGCCGCGGTTGAAGTTGCAGTAGTTGCAGATCGCCGAACAGAAAGGAATGTGAATGTACAGGCCGAGCATTTCTAACTTCTAAGTTCTCATTTCTAACTTCCCGCACGGCCCCCCGGCCATTTCAGGTCCGCTTTCCCGTCGCGAACGGCGGGCTCGCGCAGCTGCGCGCGTGCCTGGCGGCCGGCGCGGGCAGGCAGCGACTTCTTCCGCATCTTCCAGAGCGTCACCAGATCGTCCACGCCGCCGTTGACGGGCAGTTCGCGGTAATCGGCGCCGTCCATCTCGATAAACTCGCACATCTCGTGCAGCCGCGACCGCATCCGGAAGCCGATGCGGAACAGCAGCGAGTTCGGATCGGTGTCGTCGGGGATGTCGAGGTAGTTCGACGTGAAGATCGTCAGCCGCCGCTCGTTGTACCGGGTATTGACGATGAGGTTCATCGTCTCTTCAACCCACTCGGAGGTCTTCTCGGCGCCCAGGTCGTCAAGTACGAGCAGGTCCGCCGTCATCACCGGGCGGAGGATCTCGAGTTCGGTGGTTCGGATCGAGGGATCGTACGTGCTCCGAATCACCCGCAGCAGATCGCGCGTGTCGTAGAACAGCCCGCGCGCGCCGGACGAGTCCATCACCTGCTTCAGCACGGCCACGCCGAGGTGCGTCTTGCCCACGCCTGGCGGTCCCTCGAGCAGCAGACCCCGGCCCTGCTCGCGAAGATTGTTCGCGGACGGAAACCGGTCGGGGACGCGGCGCGCCTGTTCGAGCGCGCGATCGAGCGAGGGATTGTAGGCGGCGAAATTTGCGAGTGTGCAGTGCTGGTAGCGCTTCGGAATGTTCGCGTCGGCCAGCCGGCGGTGTCCGCCCTGCTCGCGCCAGCACTCGCAGCGAACGACACGGCGGACGCCCTTCTCGTCGTCGATGGGCTTCCACCCGGTGTCATCGCACAGCTGACAGGACATCGGCAGGGATTCTATCAGGTCGGACGAGCGGCGGATCAGACAGACCTCAAGGTCCGCCCTACTTTTGGCTCTTGACGAGATCGGTCGGCGAGGATTTCACGAGTGCGGTCGAGAGACGCTGCTCCCAGTCGTCCACGCCGCGCGCCATTTCTTTCTTGACGTACGCCATGAACTCGTTGACTTCGCTCTGCATCACCTCGATCTTGCGGCGCATGTTGAGAATGATCTCCACGCCGGCGAGGTTGACGCCCAGATCTCGGGTCAGTGACAGAATTGTTTCGAGCTGTTCGAGATCTTCTTCCGAGTACAGGCGGGTATTACCGTCCGTGCGCGACGGCTTCAGCAGCCCTTCACGCTCGTAGAGCCGAAGCGTCTGCGCATGGATGTTGTACTTCTGCGCGACGGCGCTGATCATGTAATACGCTTTGCCGGGCTTCTTCATGGGTACCAAGCTCTCCACCACAGGGGACGCGGTGGACGCGGAGACGCGATTCCAAAGGCATTCACCTCTGTGTCCCCGGTGTCCTCCGTGGTGGCTATTTAATCAGCTCTGCCCGCACATCGTCTGCGTTGATCCTGCCGAACTCCCTCAATAACTCTTTCGAGCGTTCATCGAGGAGCTTCGGCAGCACCAGTCGCACTTCGACGATCAGGTCTCCACGGCGGCCATCGCGCGATGAGGAGACGCCGCGCTCGCGCACCCGGAACCGCTGACCGGACTGCGTACCCGGCGGCACGCGTACGCGCGCGGGTCCGTCGAGCGAGGGGACGTCGATCTTCGCGCCGAGCGCCGCCTCGTGCACCGCAATCGGCACGGTCAGGTGCAGATCGTCACCGTCGCGCTGGAACAACGGATGCGGCTCGACAGTGACGCCGACGTACAGGTCGCCCGTTTCCCCACCATTGCGCCCGGCGTTGCCCTTGCCAGGGATGCGAATGCGCGCGCCGTCAGCGAGGCCGGGCGGCACGTTGATGGTCATCGACTCGGTCCGCATCTCGACCTGCTCGCCGCTGCAGGCGGGACAGCGCGTCTGCCGCTGCTGGCCCGATCCGCCGCAGTGGAGACATGGCTTGGTGAACACCATGTGGCCGCGCGCCGACTTCACCACGCCGCTGCCGTGACAGTGCAGGCATGGCGAGGGCTCGACGTGAAGCTGCCCGACGCCCTGACACGTCGCGCAGTGCTCCTGCCGAAGCACCGTGACAGAACGTTGTCCGCCGCGGATCGATTCGTCGAACGCGAGCATCATCGCCTGATGCAGGTCGACGCCCCGCTCCGGCGTCCCGTGGGCGCGGCGCGCCTCGCGCTGGTGCAGGACATCCGCGAACAGGTCGCCAAACGTGGACGCGTCCGTGCCGCCGACGCTGAGGGTGAAATCGAATCCTTCGAAACCGAACGCCGGCCCACTGCCGTCCGGCGTCATCGGCCCGGCCGTGTCGTACCGCCGCCGTCGCTCGACGTCGCTCAGCGTTTCGTACGCTTCCGCAATTTGACGAAACTGCGCCTCAGCTCTCCGGTCACCAGGGTTGATGTCCGGATGGAACCGTCGTGCGAGGCGCTTGTAGGCCCGCTTGACGTCAGCGAGCGTGGCCTCACGCTCGACACCGAGGATTACGTAGAAATCCACCCTCTACTGTTTCCCTTCGTCCACGACCTCCGCATCAATGACGTCGCCCTTCGGCTCGCTCGCCGCACTGCCTCCGGCCGCACCGCCGGACGCCGCGCTGCCGTCGGCCGGACCCGCGCCCGCTGACGCACTGGCCGCACTGCCCTGCTTGTAGAGTGACTCGGCCGCCTTGTGCTGTGCTGATGTCAACTCATCGAGTGCGCGCTGAATCGCGTCAGGATCGGCGCCCGCGCTCGCCGTCTTCACGCTCTCCATCGCCGTTTCGATGGCCTGCTTGTCGGCGGCGGTCAGCTTGTCGCCGGTGTCCTTAATCAGCCGCTCAGCGCCGTAAACAGCCTGGTCGGCGCGATTGCGGACTTCGATTTCGTCACGCCGCTTCTTGTCTTCGCCAGCGTGCGACTCAGCCTCCTTCATCATCCGCTCGACTTCGTCCTTCGCCAGGCCGCTCGACGAGGTGATGGTGATCTTCTGCTCCTTGCCGGTGCCGAGATCCTTCGCGGAGACGTTGGCGATGCCGTTGGCGTCGATGTCGAAGGTGACCTCGATCTGCGGCACGCCGCGCGGCGCCGGCGGCAGCCCGACCAGATGGAACTTGCCCAGCGTGCGGTTGTCACGCGCCAACGATCGCTCGCCCTGCAACACGTGGACTTCGACGCTCGTCTGATTGTCCGACGCCGTCGAAAAGATCTCGCTCTTGCGCGTCGGGATCGTCGTGTTCCTCGGGATCAACACCGTCAGCACACCGCCCATCGTCTCGATGCCGAGTGAGAGCGGGGTGACGTCGAGCAGCAGCAGGTCTTTCACTTCGCCGGCCAGCACGCCCGCCTGCACCGCGGCGCCGATCGCCACGACTTCGTCCGGGTTCACGCCCTTGTGCGGCTCGCGGTTGAATAGTTCCTTGACGATCTGCTGCACCTTCGGGATGCGCGTCGATCCACCGACCAGCACGACCTCGTCGATCTTCGACGGATCAAGGCCCGCGTCCGTTAGCGCCTGCTTGGTCGGACCGACCGTGCGCTGCAGCAGATCCTCGACGAGCTGCTCGAACTTGGCGCGCGACAGCTTCATCTGCAGATGCTTCGGGCCGCTGGCGTCGGCGGTAATGAATGGCAGGTTGATGTCGGTCTCCATGACCGTGGAGAGCTCCATCTTGGCTTTCTCCGCCGACTCCTTCAGGCGCTGCAGCGCCATGCGATCCTTGCCGAGGTCGATGCCTTCCGTGTTCTTGAACTCGGTGATGATCCAGTCGATGATGCGCTGATCGAGGTTGTCGCCGCCCAGATGCGTGTCGCCGTTGGTGGATTTCACCTCGACCACGCCCTCACCCACTTCCAGGATCGAGATGTCGAACGTGCCGCCGCCGAAGTCGTACACGGCGATCGTCTCGTCGGTCTTCTTGTCGAGCCCGTAGGCCAGCGCCGCCGCTGTCGGCTCGTTGACGATTCGCAGGACGTTCAAACCGGCGATCTTCCCGGCGTCCTTCGTGGCCTGCCGCTGCGCGTCGTTGAAGTACGCCGGCACGGTGATCACTGCGTCGGTGACCTTTTCGCCCAGGTAGTCCTCGGCGGACTGTTTCAACTTCTGGAGAATCAGCGCGGAAATTTCAGGCGGTTCGGGCTCTTATACATATACATGGAGTCCGAGTGGTGGCAATGCTAGTAGCGCCGGTAGTTTAGGAGCGGGTATGTATACAGT
>JAYVMG010000471.1:0-7493 GCA_043759095.1 Acidobacteriota bacterium
GGTGTCCGACCCAGCGCGCGATTACGGTGCCCAGCGCCTGCAAGCCACGCCGGCCGCCGGTGAGATCGAGCGCGACGTGGAACTGATCGCTGTGTTCGAAGTAATGCTCGGCGTTGTCGTCATTCATCACGTCGATCTCGGCTTCGGCCGGGATGCCGAGCATCGAGACGAGCGGTGACACCGGCGTCTCGCTCTTGCCGGAAATCGTTTCCTCGTCGGCAGCGATCAGCGAAGCTTCGTGCAAAGTCATTCGTTGCGGCCGGAAGAACAGCTCGGCCGCGCGCAGCACGTAAGGATCGCCGCAGTCGTCGAGTGCGTTTCGCAAGATCACGTGCACCAGTTGGTTGATGAAAAGGTGGGGGACCTTGACGCCGCGGCGGATGATGTCGAGGTAGGCCGCCTCGATCGTGCGATGCCCGGTCAATTGGTCGCGGAACGCCAGCATCACCTGCCAGTTCTCGCGCGCATCGGTGTCGGCGATCGCTGAGACCTCTTGCGCCGCGACCGTCCGGCGCGGTTCGGCCAGCAGACTCGCATGCAGCGCACGCTCGGCAGCACAGGCCTCGAGCGGCGGGGTGAGTTCCGGCCGCGCCAGATAGACTTTCAGGAATTCGTCACTCGCAACGAGCCCGCCGCCCGCGTCGCGATCGAGCAGGTGATGGCCGCAGGAGAGCCAGAAGTCTTTTGCCGGCAAAGCCATGATCATGGCCGATTATACGGCATCATTTGTCTCTCCGCTCTCGCGCCGCCATGCCCGCGAGATCGACCTCGTCGCCCGGCTCGTCTTCGCCTTCCACATCGAGAAAGGCGAAGGCCCGCAGCGGCTTCGGGCCGTCCTTGGGACGGAGTGTGCGGAACGCCTCGCGGATTTCGCCGCTGTCGTGCGAGCGGTGCATGGCGACGAGGGTGTCGAGCGGATGATTGCAGAGCGAAGCGGCGAACTCGAACTCTTCCTCCGCCGCGGCAACCGCGTCTTCGATGCTGGGCGCGCCGAAATGCGCCACGAGCTGCCTGGCCAGCGTATCGATCGCGGCGAGGCGATCGTCATCGCTGGCTTCCACGATCTGCACCAGCGTCGACCAGCCGAGCGTGCCCACGCCCAGAAAGCCCGAGCGGAATGCCGCGCCCATCCACTCGGAGTCGCGCCGAGCGAGGTAGTCGTTCACCGTGACGACGTGGACGCCTTTGCCATCGAGAGCGTTCAGGTAGGCCGGGAGCGTCGCGACGAGGGTCTTACCCTCGCCGGTCTTCATCTCGGCGATCTTGCCTTTGTGGAGGACCGATCCGCCAATGAGCTGCACGTCGAAGTGCCGCATGTTGAGCACGCGGCGTCCCGCCTCGCGCACAACGGCGAAGGCTTCAGTCAGCAGATCGTCGAGCGTCTCTCCGGCGGTAATGCGCTGGCGGAACTCGGCGGTCTTGGCGCGCAACTGATCGTCTGCTAACGCCTTAATCGCGGGCTCGAGACCGTTGACCTCGGCCACGAGTGGGCGCAGACGTTTCAGTTCGCGTTCGTTCTGGGTTCCGACGACTTTGGCGAGTAGGGTATCGAGCATCTACAGATTGGGATGACCCGGAAAAGGGTATCCACTGATTGTAGCAGAGACGCCTGCGTGAGGCTTAGCGGTTTGCGGGTTGGGTGAGGAGCTGCAACGGGTCGATGAGCTTCCCATTGGCGAGGATTTCGTAGTGGACATGCGCGCCGGTCGCCCGGCCGGTCGATCCGACGAAGCCGATGACGGTGCCGCGCTTGACCTTCTGGCCCGGCTTTACCGCGAAGCCGCTCAGGTGTCCGTAGCGCGTCGTCAGGTCGAAGCCGTGCTTCAGGACCACCAGGTTGCCGTAATCACCGCTGTAGGACGCCGCCTCGACCACGCCATCGGCGGTTGCGAACACCGGCTGGCCTTTGTCCGTGGAGATATCGAGTCCCTGGTGATAGCCGTTCTCGCCGGTGAAAGGGTCGCTGCGGGCGCCGAATCGATCGCTCAACCACCCGTGGGCGGGCCAGATCGAAGGCGTCGAGGCTGCCAGCGCCTCGCGCCGCTCGACGTCGCGACGGACGTAGCTGAGGCGGCTCTCGAGACCCTGCAGGAGGTTGCGCAGGACGCCAAACGTATCTTCCGGCGACGAGAGAACCGCGGTCGCGATCTCGGTCATGGCCGCGCTGGGTGCGACGTTGGTGCCTCCGGCGGCGCGCGTCTTGACGACCGCGGGCAGTTTCGCCATCGCGCGAGCCTGCGCGGGATCGAGGGTGGCGCGGACGCCGAGGTCGTTGATGACGCCTTCGAGCGACTGGATCTGTCCGGTCAGTTCACCGGTCGCTGCCCGGTAGCTGCCGTTTTCCACCGTGAGCGAAGAGTTCGCCGTACGCAGTTGATCGATCTCGAGGCGCGAACCCCACTTGGCGCCCAGGCCCATGAGGATCGGCAGCGCCAGCACGGCGCCGATGGCAATCACCGTCGTGCGCAGATTGAGGGTGACCTGACGCATGACGCCGCTGGTCCGATCCGCAATCACTACCGTGTAACGCCGTGCGCTCATAGCCTCCTGATTACCGCTATCGACTTGCTCGTAAAGGGGATGGACGAGGAACGGTTTCCCCGAAGTTGGAAAACTGTATCACGGCGGTGACGCCTGGCCAAAGCGGGAAATGCATTAGCGAACATAACGCGAATGTCTGCCTGAGTGAGCCGCGGATCGAAAATTTCGAGCTACCATGCGCGCACACCTTCCACCCCGCGAGGCTTATGACTCTGAACGCGCGCTTCACTCTGTCAGCCGCCGCCCTGCTGACGATCGCGACCATGTCCGTCCTGCACGCTCAGGACATCACGAACAAAGATCTGCTCGACGGCCTCGCGAACCCGTCGAGGTGGCTGACGCACTCGGGCGATTACTCGGGGCGCCGCTTCAGCCCGCTGACGCAGATCACGCCGGCCAACGTCGGACAACTAGCCGCGCAGTGGACGTTCCAGACCAATGTCGTGAACAAGTTTGAAGCGACGCCGATCGTCATCGACGGCGTCCTCTACGTCACCGGATCGCTCAACCACGCGTGGGCGATCGACGGACGCACGGGCCGTCAGATCTGGCACTACCAGCGCACGCTGCCCGAAGGGCTGAAGGTCTGCTGCGGGCTGGTCAACCGCGGCTTTGCCGTGCTCGGCGATCGCCTGTTCATGGTCACGCTCGACGCGCACTTCGTCGCGCTCGAGATGAAGACCGGCAAGGTGATCTACGACGTCGAGATGGCGAAGGTGAAGGACGGCTTTGCGGCCACCGGCGCGCCGCTCATCATCAAGGACAAGGTCATCGTCGGCGTCGCGGGCGGCGAGTACGCTAACCGCGGCTTCATCGACGCGTACGATGCGGCGACCGGCGCACTCGCGTGGCGCTTCTACACCATTCCTGCTCCAGGCGAGAAGGGCAGCGAGACGTGGAAGGGTGAGATCTGGGCGCGCGGCGGTGGGCCGACCTGGCTCACGGGCACCTACGATCCCGCGTTGAATCTTCTGTACTGGGGCACCGGGAATCCGAACCCCGACTGGGACGGCACCGCGCGTCCGGGCGACAACTTGTACACGGGATCGCTGGTGGCGCTCGACCCGGACACCGGGACGCTGAAATGGCACTACCAATACACGCCGCACGACACGCACGACTGGGATGCGAACGAAGTGCCGGTCCTCGCCGACCTCATGATTCACGATCGTCCGCGCAAGGTCGTGATCATGGCGAACCGCAACGGATTCTTTTACGTGAACGACCGCATCACCGGCGAGTTCCTTGTCGGCAAGCCGTTCGTCAACACGACGTGGGCGAAGGAAATCGGGTCTGACGGACGGCCGCGCGTGCTGCCGGACACCGATCCGACGCCGGCCGGCACCACGACGTGTCCCGACTGGTACGGCGGCACGAATTTCATGTCGCCCTCTTACGACGCGAAGCGGAACCTGTTCTTCGTCACGGCCCGCGAGACCTGCGCGCGGTTCATGCAACGGCCGACGGCGGCGACTGCCGGGCTCGGCGATCGCACAATGGGCGGCACGGTGGCCATGGTCAGCGATCCGAAGCGCTACGGCGCGCTCCGCGCGATCGATCCGACGACCGGCGAGCGCAAGTGGGAGATCACGTACGGCGACGCCGGCTGGGCCGGCGTCCTCGCCACCGCCGGCGGCGTCGTCTTCAGCGCCGATGACGTCGGAACTTTCTTCGCTGCTGATTCGGTCACGGGGAAGAAGTTGTACTCGTTCCAGACGGGCGCGGCAATTTACGCGCCGCCGACGAGTTACCAGCTCGATGGCCGGCAATACGTCGTGATGCCGTCAGGCACGAACCTGACCGCGTTCGCATTGCCAAAGTAGATGTGGCGCACGTCTGTAGATGTGGCGCACGACTTCAGTCGTGCGGAGACAGCCTGTGAGGAGGTCCGCGTGCGTGTTCGATCTCTGACAGGCGCGGCGTTGGCTGCTGTTCTCGCGCTCGCCCTCACGACGCGAACAACAACGGCGCTCGGGCGTCCCGGCGTGACGCCGGCGCCGTGTCCGATGCAGACCTGGCGCCGGATCGCAGGGCACTGCGGCTTCAGCCAGACGGAGATGATCAAGTCGTTGGATGACCTCACAGCCTCGGTCCACAAGGGCGCCGGGCCCGCTGGCGACGAGGTCGACGGAGACCTGAGCAACGCCGGCATGACGTTCACGAATCCGCTGCGTCCGAACGATTCGGGTAGCATTCGCGTCACGCCCGGCGCGAAACCCTAGCAGGACACCACATGATGAAGCGCTCGCTGTTGTTTGCCGTCTTGACGTGTGGGGCATTCGGCGCCACCTCTTCCGCGCAGCAGCCCGCCACGGTCGACTTCGCGCGCGACGTGCAGCCGATCTTCAGGCAGTCCTGCATCGGCTGTCACGGTCCCGCGATTCATCAGAACGGCTTCCGCCTCGATCGGCGCAGCGACGCGATGCGCGGCAGCACGGGAAATCCTGGCCTCATCCGTCCCGGGAACAGCGAGGCCAGCTTCCTGATGTTCCGGATCTCCGGCAACATCATGGGACCGCAGATGCCGCCAACCGGCGCGCTCAAGCCGGAGCAGATCGCCACGATCAAGGCGTGGATGGACCAGGGCGCCTCGTGGCCGGACGAATTTGCCAACGAGGCACCCCCGGTTCCGCTCGAGCCGCGCGCGGCGAAGCTGATGGACGCGGCACTCTGGGGGACGGCCGCCGCGGTGAAGGCGGCGCTGGACGAAGGTGCGGATCCGAACGCGCACAACGAAGCCGGCGCCACGCCGCTGATGTGGGCAGTCAACGATCTCGCCAAGACGCGTCTGCTGCTCGACCACCACGCGAACGTCAACGCGAAGTCCGATGCCGGACGGACGCCGCTGATCATCGCGGCTGGTCTGCCGGGCGGCGCGCCTGTCGTCGCATTGCTGCTCGAGCGCGGCGCCGATGTGAATGTGAAGGCGCCCGGACTGATCGGCGACATGACGCCGCTCGCCGAGGCGGCGTATTCCGGCGACGCAGCCGTGTTCAAGTTACTGCTCGTGCATGGTGCCGACGTGAACGGGGCGGGGCCGGGCACCCTGGCGCTGGCACTGCGCGCCGAATGCACCTCGTGCATCGAAGCGCTGCTGAAAACAACGCCGGCGCCTCTGATCACAGCCGCGATGCGGATC
The DNA here is from genome assembly GCA_043759095.1 of Acidobacteriota bacterium. Lineage (GTDB taxonomy): Bacteria > Acidobacteriota > Vicinamibacteria > Vicinamibacterales > CAVVIG01 > CAVQFC01. The sequence continues at coordinate 5,681 of JAYVMG010000471.1, forward strand.
GAGGCCCCGCCGCTCGGGCCCGCGATGCAGACCGGCATGCTGCTGAAGCACGGCGCCGCGGCGGACGCGAGGGATCCGCAGGGTCGCACGATGCTGATGCTGGCGGCCGCGTCCGATGAGATGCAGGTTGACGCCGTGAAGGCGCTGCTCGCGAGCGGCGTTGACGTTAACGCGAAGACTCCGACCGGCGAGACCGCCCTCGGGCACGCCCTGCGGCGCGGTCCAACGCCAATTGTGGACCTCCTCCGGAAATCAGGCGCGACGGAAACTCTCGCGCCGGTCGATCCGACCGTGATGCCCGTGCCGGCGGCGTCGCCGAGGGACGCGATCGCGCGCACGATCCCGCTGCTGCAGAAGACCGACGGGGTCTTTCTCAAGAAGTCAGGATGTGTGTCCTGCCATAACAACACGCTGACGGCGCTGAGCGTTGCGGCGGCGCGCGGCGCCGGCATTCGGGTTGATGAGACGCTGGCGAAAGAGGACCTGAAAACCATCGCGCAGTTCGTCGACGGGTGGCGAGACCGCGCGCTGCAGGGCGTCGGCATTCCGGGAGACGCCGATACGGTCAGCTACATCCTGCTCGGCATGGCCGCCGAGAAGTACCCGGCGGATAGAGCGACCGACGCGATGGCCTTCTTCCTGAAGCGCACGCAGCTTCCGGACGGGCATTGGAAGATCCTGGCGCACCGGCCCCCGATTGAGTCGAGCGACGTGGAGGTCACCGCCGCGTCGATGCGCGCCTTGCAGTTATATGCACCGAAGGGGCGCTCCGAGTACCAGCAGGCGGTGCGGCGGGCAGCCGCATGGCTTGGCCAGGCGCCGGTGAGGAACACGGAAGACCGCGCGTTCCAGCTGCTCGGCCTCATGTGGAGCGGCGCCGGGACGGGCGCCATCCAGCAGGCAGGCCGGGCGCTCGTGGCGGAGCAGCGGGCCGACGGCGGGTGGGCGCAGTTGTCCACCATGACCGCCGACGCCTACGCGACCGGAGAAGCGCTCGTCGCCCTCGCCGAAAGCGGGGCGGTCCCGGTCAGCGCTCCGGCCTTCAAACGCGGCGTCCAATTCCTGCTGAACGCTCAGTTCGCGGACGGCTCATGGCGCGTCCGGACGCGGGCGATTCCGCTGCAGCCGCTGTTCGACATCGGATTCCCCCACGGGGCGGACTCCTGGGTCTCGGCGGCCGGCACCAACTGGGCCACGCTGGCGCTCGCAAAGACCCTTCCGTCAATACCGCGACGATGACATTCAAATCGACTCGCGATAGCGATTGACAATCGTTTGTCGTTCGTCAGAATCATGCGCGCGTGAGGAGCTGGGTGACGCGCCGAGGTCTGGAGGTGGCGGCACGTCCAGGTTGACGCGTACCACGGTGTCAACAAATTGTGAGAGGATCGCGCATGCCATTGACCGCCCTCCGTCGCGCTGCGTGGACCGCGCTCGTTGTCCTTCTGCCGGCTGTCGCGTGGACCCAACCCGAACGGCCATTCGGCACGCTGCGAGAGCAGGCGGCCATGCAGCAGGACTGGCTGAAGAAGCGGCTCGACACGTTCCTGCCTCCGCTGATGCGGAAACATGGCATCGACCTCTGGGTCGTGCCGATGCGCGAGTACAACGAGGACCCGGTGTTCTCGTCGATCACCTCGCCGGAGACGTTCTTCGCACGACGCCGCACGATCTACGTGTTCTTCGACAAGTGCGCCGCCGCCGGCACGCCCGTGACGACGAGCTGTGTCGAACGCATCGCGCTGGGCGGGACCTCGCAAGGCGGCGTCTTTGATGCGCGCACGTCGACCAAGGCCGTGACGGCTGCCGTCGG
>JAYVMG010000472.1:0-7481 GCA_043759095.1 Acidobacteriota bacterium
ATCTCGCAACTCCTGCGCACGGCCGGCCCGGGCAACGGCAAGAGTCCGGTGCCCGAGGTGCTGGCAGAGGTGGCCGACGACGGCATCCGGCGCGAGCCCCCAGCGTCGACCTGGTTCGACGACCTCGACAGCGGCCCGACGCCGCTCGACCCGGCACGCAAACAACCGGGCGCCTGAATAGACGGCCCCAAGCGGCCTGACTCAACCAAGCAAGGCCTGCGCGAACTCGCGCGCGTCGAAGGTCTGCAGGTCCTCGAGCCTCTCGAAGTGACCCCGGACGTCCTGATTCCGCGGCCGGCGACCGAGCTGATCGTCGAAGCGATCCAGGAGCTGTTTCCGGATCGCGCGGCGCCGCTGGCCATTGCCGACATCTGCACCGGCTGCGGCTGCGTGGCGGTGGCGATCGCGCACGAGCGTCCCTCGGCCAGCGTCCGGGCGACCGACATCTCGCGCCCCGCGCTCGAGGTGGCTCGGCGCAACGCGGCGCGACACGGCGTGAGCGACCGCGTCACGTTCACGCACGGCGACCTGTTCGACGGCGTTACGGGAACCTTTGATGCGATTGTCGCCAACCCGCCGTATGTGATTGATCGCGCCGGCCCGGCATTGCAGCCCGAAGTGCATAATCACGAGCCGCACGTGGCGCTGTTTGGCGGCATCGACGGTCTGACGCTGGTGTCGCGGCTCGTCGCCGGCGCACCGGCTCGTTTACGATCCGGCGGTTCGCTGATCTTCGAGTTCGGCCTTGGCCAGGACGTCGAGGTCGAGGATCTGATCGCGGCGTCGCCAGAGCTGACGCTGATGGAACTGAAACGCGACCTGCAGGGCATCGCGCGCACCGCCGTCGCGAGACGTACGTAAGAAGCTCGCCACCACGGAGGACGCGGCGGATACAGCAAAACATTCCGGTTGGATTTTCCGCCGTGTCCCCTGTGTCCCCCGTGGTGGAGAGCTTTGTGGTGGAGAGCTGATATGCCCGACTGCCTGTTCTGCAAGATCATCGCGCGCGAGATTCCCGCCTCGACCGTCTACGAGGACGACCGCGTCATCGCCTTCAACGACATCAACCCACAGGGACCGACGCACGTCCTCGTCGTCCCGAAGCGCCACATCGCGACGCTCAACGACCTGTCACCGGCAGACGATGGGATCGTGGGTGAACTGGTGCGGCGGGCCGCCGCGATCGCGAGCGAACGCGGCATCGCGGCCGGCGGATTCCGGACGGTGTTCAATACCAACCGCGATGCTGGCCAGACGGTGTTTCACATCCACCTGCACCTCATCGGCGGCCGCGGGCTCACCTGGCCCCCTGGCTGAGCCTGGATGGCAACCTCGGCCGAGACCGAATCTTGTATTCATAGCATGAATGATTATCATCCACGCATCGCGCTCCAGTCCGACTCGGCGCGCAGCACGGCCGCGAGCATGTCCGATGCGTCCTCGCCCGGGAACGCGCGCGTGCCGATCAGCACCTCGAAGCACACGCATCCGAACGCCCACACATCGCTGCGTGCATCAGCCGTCGATCGCCGCAATATGGGGATGATTCAGCGCAGCGAGGCGCTGTGCTGCGCGTTCGAAGTGCGCGACGCGGTCCGGATCGGCCGCAAGCGCGTCCGGCAGGATCGTGATCACGCGTCACGTCCGAGCTTCGTGTCTCGCGCGAGGTAGACCTCGCCCATGCCGCCGGCGCCGAGCGGTGCCACGATTTCGTACCACCCGAGACGATCGCCGACGATGAGCCTCAAGGTGCTACGGACGGTCTGGTTCACGATCGGTGCGCGCTGCAGTCGCTTGCTCCCACTCGCTCTGCGCGGCGGCCATTTCGTCGATCGAACGAAACCGGTAGACACCGGGGCGATAGCGGCGCGCAGATGTGCGCCGGCCGAAGTCCCAGACCTGTCGAATCGCACGGTACAGCAGGGGGTCGCCGGGCTCCCGCCAGTGCTCGTCGGGCATGTCGTAAATCGAGCGATACTTGCGGACCGGCATCAATCCTTCAGGCCGAAGCGCTCCTTCAACGCGTGCGCATCAGCCTTGTCCTTCAGTCGGATTGTATCGCGCTTCATCTCGTACAGCGTCTGCGGCGTCACCACGGAAACCGTCAACTCATCGAACGCGAGTCGCTCGACCTTCAGATCAGCGAACGCGTATGCGTCGCCAAGACGCGTGAGGATATCGATGTGGAAGGTGGCGTCCGGTGGGTTGTATTGGACCGCGGGGTAGTCTCCGAGTAAATCGTCAGTCGAAATCTCGTCAATCGCCGGGTCGTTGACGGCAGTCTTCAGCGCGGCCCGCAGACGTTCGACGTTCTCCGCTGTAGGTTCGATGAAGATGTCCAGGTCGGCCGTGAATCGCGCGAGGCCGTGCAAGTTGAGTGCGACCGCCCCGAAGACGGCGTAGCGCACCCCGTGCTGTTCGAGCGCCGCGAGGACGCGCTTCGCGATGTCGAAGTCCATTCGCCGACCATCTTACCCGCTCGGACGAGAGGCGCTACACGCGAAGGGCCCCACGTCGGCGGACAGGCTCCGCCCCTATGCGCGGTGCCTCACCAGCAGATACGTGCCCTTGCGCGACGGGCGATCGAGGAAGAACTCCACCGCGCGGTAGCCGCGCGCGAAGTAGGTCGTGAACAGCTCGCGCGTCGTCATGCGCCATTCGAGTGCGAGATCTGGCGCGAGCGCCAGCATCGCCGTAAAGCCGGCCGGGATCTCGATGCTGATCCGCTTCACGTCGAGCGCGAGATCGATCGCCGCCGGTTTCAGCCACTCGCCGGCAGACTGCGCTCGAACCGCCGGCTCCACGGTCAGGACCGGCGCCAGCGGCGCGGCGCCGCGCAGCCGATCCTCGACACGGGCAGCACTCACCCACCACTCGGCGACGAAGCGGTCGGTCGGATTCCCTTGGTGCAGCGGGCTCGTGGACTCACCGTACACGTTGATCTCGTACTCCTCCGCGATCACGCCCAGCTTCGCGAAATTGAGGTGCGCGTTCATCGCCTGCATCGGATCGTAGGTCCACTCGATGAGGTCGAGCTTCATCGCGAGCGTGCGTTCGCGCTGGAGCATCTTGAGTTGCTGTCCGACGCCGGCGCCGCGGTGCGCTTCGAGGACGCCGGCCATGTGCGACCACTGCATGGCCTTGCCGTGCTTGATGCCGGCGATCGAGTAGACGAAGCCGATCATCTGATCTCCATCGAACGCGCCGATCAGAATCCCGCCGCGCATCACCGTGACGGCGAGAATCGGCACCGGCACGACCTCGTCGTAGCCCGGCCCCCAGATCTCGCGCTCGAGGTCAACGACCGCGGCGAATTCCTCGAGCGTGTTCAGATCACGGTAGCTGATAGCAGGCATCTGGATTACCCGATTCCTCGATTACTCAATCAGGAGCGCCGGCAGCTCGCGCAGCGACCGGATCACCGGCACGCCCTGCTCTGCTGCGGCGGCAGTCGGCGTGTCGCCGCGGTGCAGGAGCACACCGCGCATGCCGGCGCGGATTGCACCTTCCACGTCGTGTTTGAAGCTGTCGCCCACCATCACCGCCTCATCCGCCCGTGCGTCGATAAGCGTCAGCGCCGCCGAGAAGATGCTCGGGTGCGGCTTCATGAACCCGTGCTCGGAGGACGAGACCGTCGCGCTGATCAATCCGTGCAGCTCGAAGTGCGACTGAAACGACGCCAGGCACCGGTGCGAGTTCGAGATCAGCCCGATGCGAAAACCCGCGGCCGCGATCTCGCGCAAAACCTCCGGCACATCGTCGTACAACTCGAAATGCTGGCACGCGGCCCACTCGCGGTAGATCTCGATCGCGCACGCATCGAGGTTTGGCCCGACGCCGCCCATCCCCTCGATGATCCGCCGCGTGTAGACGATGAAGATTTCGTCCGCGTACGGCCGTTCTTCGGGACCGTCGAGCAGCGGCGCCGCCCTGGCAACGGCCTGCTCAAATTTCGACGGGTCGATCTCCATCCCGTACCGCGCGGCAAACGCGCGATACCCCTCGCCGCGAAACATCGGGCCGGGATAGATCAGCGTGAAGTCGACGTCGAAGAACACCGCGCGCGGTTTCGTCATTGATACGGGCCGGCGATGACGAGCGTCGCGCGATCGGGATCCAGCGCCTGGCGGGCAGCGGCATTCACATCGTCCATCGTGACGGCGGCCAGCAGACCCGGGAGCTGCGTATCGTAATCAAGACCGAGGCTGAAAAATTCCTCGGCCTGCAGGAAGTTCGCGATTGCCGCATTCGTCTCGAGCGACCGCGGGATCGAGCCGATCAGATACCGCCGAGATTCGTCGAGCTCCTGCGCCGTCAGCCCATCGCGCACGAGCCGCGCGATTTCCTCGTCGATCGATGCGATTGCGCGATCGACGTTCGCGGGGCTCACGCCCGCGCGGATCGCCAGCGGACCCTCGACAATGTTGGCGTCGAGAGAGCTGGAGACGTAGTAGGCCATGCCCTGACGCTCGCGGATGCTGTCGCCGAGACGGCCGCCGATTGCATACTGCCCGAACGCGACGTTCATCAGCCACAGCGCGTAGTACGACGGATCGCGGCGCGTGATGGTCGTGAAGCCGTACGCGATGTCGGCCTGCGATTTGTTCATCATCGGGACGACGACGCGCTGACGCCGCATGGCCGGCGTTACCGGCGGCAGCACGAACGGAGCCGGCGCAGGTTTGTTCCAGCCGCCAAACACACGCGACGCAACGTCCTTCGCATGCGCAGGCTCGATGTCGCCGACAATCACCGCCGTCAGTTCGCTGGGCGCAAACCGCTCCGCGTGGAGGCGCAGCAGCTGGTCGCGCGTGAAGCGCTCGACGCTGCCGATGGATCCCTTCGTCCGCCGGCCATACGGATGACCGTTGGAATACAGCAACGCCATCAGCTCTTCGGTCGCGCAGACGGCCGGACTGTCGTCGTCCTGACGAATCGCGGTGATCACCTCGCCCTTCCGCGTGGCGATCTCCTCTTCCGGCAGCGACGGCGCCATCAGGATGTCGCCCAGCAACGCCAACACCTGCTCGAAATCCTCGGCGAGGCACGTACAGGTGAGCGTGAACAGATGACGCGTGACGGTCGTCGTCAGCGTGATGCCTCGGCTGTCGAGATCCTCGGCGATGTCAGCTGCGGACCGCGTCGCAGTGCCACGATCGATCACGCGTGATAGCAGAGACGTCATCCCCGCCATGCCAGATGGATCGGCGATCGACCCGACGCGCATCGCCAAATAGATCGACACCGCCGGCGTCGTGGTCGTCTGCTTCACGAGCAACGTTGCGCCGTTTTCCAGCGTAGTACGAATGGGACTCAGGGGCATTTCTGACTTCAGACTTCAGACTTCGAACTTCCGCTGCCGACAGGCAGCGGCTCGTACCAACCGATGGTCCGGTTGGAGGGTGCGAGCACGGCGCGCGCAACGGCGGCCACTTCTTCAAGCGTGACGGCCGCGATCTTCGCCGGGGCCGTGGTGAACACATCGACGCTGGCGATCGTCTCGTAATACCCGAGCTGATGCGCGATGTTCGTGACGCTGTCGCTGTCGAAGACCATCCGCGCACGCAGCTGCGCCTTCGCTTTCACGAGCTCCGCTTCGGTGATCCCGCCGGCCTCCACGTCCGCGAGCGACGCGAGCAGCGCTCCTTCGACGGCCGCGAGCGGCGTGCCTTCGTTGGCCGTCACCGACACGGTGTAGAGAAACGGATCCTCGGTCGGCATCAGCCCACCAGAGACGGATGACGCGAGGCCACGCTCGACGAGCGCGCGATAGAGTCGCGCGCTGCGCTGCGGCGGAGGCACGCGAAAGCTGGACCAGAGGTTCAACCCTTTCGCGCCGGTGAGCACGGCGTCGAGAATCAGCAGCGGGAAGAAGTTGGCGTCGGTCGCCGACGGCGCGTGATAGCCGACCTTGAGATACGCGGTCGTCCCCTCCTGACGGATCGTCAGACGCCGCTCGCCGGTCTGCTCGGGCTCGACCGTGCGCAGGCGCTCCGGCGTCGCTCCCGGCTGGATCGCGCCGAAGTAGTGCTCGACGCGCCGCAACGCGTCGTCGGTGTCCACGTCGCCGACGATCACCAGCGTCGCGTTGTTCGGCACGTAGAAGCGGCGGTAGTAGCCGTACAGATCCTCGCGCGTCATCGTCTGCAGATCGGAGAGCCAGCCGATCGTCGGGTGACGGTACGGATGCGCCTTGAACGCGGTGGCGGTCAGCTCCTGATCGAGCAGCTGATCCGGATCGTTCTCGCCGCCCTGCAACTCCGAGATGATCACCGTCCGCTCGGACTCGCAGTCGTCCGGGTGATAGAGGCAGCTCGCCATGCGCTCGGCCTCGATGAACAGCATGCGGTCGAGCGCGTCCTTCGTGGCGGTCTCGAGATACGTCGTCTGATCGATCCAGGTGTAGCCGTTCCAGCTGCCGCCGAACTGCTCGATGATGCCCTTCACCTGATCGCGCGGGATGTTGGTGCTGCCCTTGAAGTTCATGTGCTCGCACCAGTGCGAGACGCCGGTGAGGCCGGGGCGTTCGTCCTTGGACCCAACCTTGTACCAGCACCAGACCGAGGCCAGCGGCGCGGTGTGTTCTTCCTGGATGAGGACTTTCAGACCGTTGTCGAGCCGCGTGGCACGCATCGGATCATTATAGAATCGGTAGGTACCCATGCCTGAGTGGAAAGACACCGTCAACCTGCCGCGCACCGACTTCCCGATGAAGGCCAATCTCCCGATGAGCGAGCCCGAGACGCTCGCCCGGTGGAACGCGATGGACCTCTACGGCAAGATTCGCGAGCGCCGGGAGGGTGCGCCGAAATTCGTGCTGCACGACGGCCCGCCGTACGCCAACGGCAACATCCACATGGGCACGGCGCTCAACAAGATTCTGAAAGAGCTGGTCGTCAAATCGCGCTCGATGGCCGGTTTCGACGCGCCGTACGTCGTCGGCTACGACTGCCACGGGCTGCCGATCGAGTTGCAGGTTGATCGCGAACTCGGCCCGAAGAAGCGCGACATGTCGGTTGCCGATTTCTGCCGCGCCTGTCGCTCGTACGCCGAGCGCTACGTCGGCACGATGACCGAGCAGTTTCAGCGGCTCGGCATCCTCGCCACGTGGGATGCGCCGTACCTGACGATGAACTTCAGGTATCAGGCGGCGATCGCGCGGGCGTTCGGCCGGTTCGTCGAGCAGGATCTGGTCTACAAGGGCAAGAAGCCGGTGCACTGGTGCATCCACTGCCGCACGGCGCTGGCCGAGGCGGAGGTGGAGTACGAGGATCACACGTCGCCGTCGATCTACGTCGAGTTCGCGCTGGCGCCCGAAAGCGCGTCGGAGTTCGCCACGCGCGTCCCGGCGCTGACCGGCCGCGACGTGTCGGTCCTCATCTGGACGACGACGCCGTGGACGATCCCGTCGAATCTGGCGATCGCGTTTCATCCGGACTTCGACTACGCCGCGTACGACGTGGACGGCCGCGCGGTGATCG
>JAYVMG010000473.1:0-2806 GCA_043759095.1 Acidobacteriota bacterium
CACCATCTCGGGCGGATCTTCCCGCAGGATCGCGCTCATCGTTTCGACGGCGGTCTTGCCCTGGAAGGCGCGGGCGCCCGAGAACATTTCGTAGACCACGGCGCCGAGGCTGAAGATGTCGGATCGCGCGTCCACCGGTTCGCCGCGCAACTGTTCCGGCGACATGTAGCCAACCGTGCCGAGCACGAGTCCGGGCGTCGTCCCGCCGCCGTCCAGCGTGGGGGCGAGCGACTGGCCGGCTCCGCCCGTCAGGTCGCTGCTGGCCAGCTTCGCGAGGCCGAAGTCGAGAATCTTGACGCGCCCGTCGCGGGTGACGAAGAGGTTCTCGGGCTTCAGGTCGCGATGGACGATGCCCTTTTCGTGTGCGGCGGCCAGGCCGTTAGCGGTCTGGATCGCGTAGTCCACGGCCTTGCGCGCCGGTAGCGCGCCGTCGGCGAGCGCTTCGCGCAGCGTCTGGCCTTCGAGCAGTTCGGACACCACGTACGGCACGCCGTTGTCGGCGCCGACGTCATGCACGACGAGGATATTGGGATGGTTGAGCGCGCCGGCGGACTGCGCTTCGAGCGTAAAGCGGCGCAGCCGCTCCTCGTCGGCGACAAACGACGGAGGCAGCACCTTGACGGCGACGTCGCGATTGAGGCGCGTGTCGCGTGCTTTGTAGACCTCGCCCATTCCGCCCGCACCGAGCGGGGACAGGATTTCGTACGGGCCGATGCGACTGCCTGCGGAGAGTGCCATGTGGTGCCGGAATTATAGTCCGCGCGGGTCGACACCGGCCCTGCGCGAGACTAAGCTTGCGCGATGCGACGAAGGGCTGCGGCGCTGGCCGGATGCTTCGCGTTCACGATCGCGCTGGGAGTGGGGGCGGCATCCTTCCAAAGCGCGGCCGCGCCCTCGCGTGCGACGACGATCGTCGGCGCCGATCTCGCCGACGGCACCGGCTCCGCGCTGCGGCGCGCCAACGTGCGCATGGTCGGCGATCACATCGTCGGCGTCGGCGAGGTGAGGCCGCAGGTCGGCGATACCGTCATCAATGGACAAGGACTGATCGTCGCGCCCGGCTTCATCGACATCCACAATCACTCGTCCACAGGGCTTGCCGGCGACCCGACGGCTGAGACGCAGATCGCGCAGGGGATCACCACCGTGGTTCTCGGACCCGACGGCGATTCGCCGTGGCCAATTGGTGAGTACCTCGCCGAGCGCAGGAAGAATCCAGCCGCCGTCAACGTGGCGGTGTTCGTCGGTCATGCGACCGTGCGCCGCCTGGTGATGAAAGACGACTTCAAGCGCCCCGCGCGGCCGGAGGAAGTCGCGCGGATGGCGCTGCTGGTCGATCAGGGCATGCGCGAGGGCGCGGCCGGGTTGTCGAGCGGCCTGGAGTACGAAGTCGGCGGCTACGCGGAGACGAGCGAGCTCGTCGAGCTCGCAAAGGTCGTGGCGCGGTATCCCGGCGGCGTCTACATGTCGCACATCCGCGACGAGGCGGACAAGACGTTCGACGCCTTGAAAGAAGCGATCGCGATCGGCGAAGGCGCGCGCGTCGCGGTCCAGATCTCGCACATCAAGCTTGGCACCGTCGGCGTGTGGCGCAAGTCGGCTGACGCGATCGCGTTGATCGAGGCGGCGAGAAAGCGCGGCGTCGACGTGACCGCCGACGCGTATCCCTACAATGCGTGGCAGTCGACGATCACCGTTCTCGTCCCCGACAAACGGTACGACTATCCGCCCAGTGTCGAGAAAGCGCTGGCCGATGTCGGCGGCGCGAAGAACGTGCTGGTCGTTCGCCATGCCGCGCATCCGGACTACGAGTTCAGGTCGCTCGATGCGATCGCGACCGATCAGAAGCGGACGGCCGTCGAACAGTTCATTCAGATCGTCAAGGACGGCGGCGCGACCGTCGTCTGCACGTCGATGGTGGACGAGGACATCCGCGCGTTCTACCGGCAACCGTGGGTGATGGTCGGGAGCGACGGCGGCCTCGCGAACCGGCACCCGCGCGGCGCCGGGACGTTCCCGCGCGTACTCGGGCGCTACGTCCGCGACGAGCAGTGGCTGACGCTGCCGGAGGCGATCCGGAAGATGACGAGCGCGCCGGCGGCGCGGATGCGGATCGAGGGGCGCGGACAGATCAAGATCGGCGCGATCGCCGACGTCGTGCTGTTCAACGCGAAGACCGTCGTCGATCGGTCCACGTTCACCGACCCGGCGGTGCTGTCCACCGGCATCGAGAAAGTGTTCGTCGGCGGCGAGCTCGTGTGGGACGCGGGGAAGCCGATGGCCGCGCGACCGGGCAAGGTGCTGATGTCGGGACACACACCCGTGGATGCCGACGCTGGTGCGTATCGTCTCGTGGCGGACTGGGCGAAGCTTCCGGCCAGCCTGCAACTCGGCGAAGTGCCGGGCATGACGATTGACGCGACCGGACGCATCTTCGCATTCCATCGCGCCGATCCGCCGGTCGTCGAGCTCGACGCATCGGGCAACGTCCTCAAGACGTGGGGCGAGAAGATGTTCGTGTGGCCACACGGCATCCGCGTGGATCGCAACGGCTTCCTGTGGATCACTGACGGTCGAGCGCGTGATGGCATCGGCCAGCAGGTCTTCAAGTACACGCGCGACGGGCAACTGGTGATGACGCTCGGCAAGAAGGGCGTGTCGGGCAATGGGCCCGATACGTTCAACAGCCCGACCGACGTCGCGGTCGCGCCCAACGGCGACATCTTCGTCTCAGACGGCCACGTCAACTCGCGCATCGTGAAGTTCTCGAAGGACGGCACCTTCATCAAGGCGTGGGGCAAGCGCG
>JAYVMG010000474.1:0-2805 GCA_043759095.1 Acidobacteriota bacterium
TGGGCATGACGCTGCTGCGCGTGAAGCAATTCGATCGCGCGGAGCAGGTGTTCCGCGAGGACCTCACGCGCAATCCCAAGAACGCCCGCTCGCTGTATGGGCTGTGGCAGACGCTGCTGGCGACGAAGAAGCCGTCGGAGAAAGGTGCGGTAACCGCCGCTGAAAGACAGTTCAGGGAAGCGTGGAAGCACGCCGACGTCAGCTTGCGGCTCGAGGATTTCTGATCAACGCACGACTGAAGTCGTGCGCCACACCGGTGCGTGCGCCATATCAGACCAGATGTGGCGCGAGGCTTTTAGCCTTGCGTGACTATCGCGTCCTGCACTCGAAATTCGCGGCCTCGTCCGTGCTGCCGGTTCCCTTGTCGATCGCGACCTGCGGATACGGGCACAGGGGCCGCGTGCGATCGACGCGCCCGCTGGTCGCGTGCGACGCGATGATCTGATCGGGCGCTTTCGCGTGCTCGACCCACTGCTCGAGCGCACCGACCATGTCGAAGGCATTCGGTCCTTCTCCACCGGCGCAATGCCCCATCCCCGGCGCCATGAACAGCCGATAGGAATCCCGGATCGCGGCCGCGCCGAGCGCATCCATCACGCGCGTGTAGTACTGCGTGCTGTTGAACGGCGAGATCTGGGGATCGCTCCAGCCGTGATACTGGATCAGCTTGCCGCCGCGGTCGATGAACGGCTTCAGGTTCGGATCGAGGGCGTTGATCGTGTTGCCGTCTGCATCCTCTGCGCGCGCGATGTCTGAATCGATGTTGAACTGCTGGACATCCCACGCCGGGTCGTTGAACACCATGAACCGGAACTGATCGAGCCCGGTCGCTCGGGCCGAGGCCGTCCATCCCGTCGTCGTCCATCCCAACTCGCTGCCCGGCGCGAGGCCCGCGATCTCCCGCCTGGTCCTGGAATTCATCACCGGCGAATAGATCAACCGCGCGGTCTCGACCTGCGGCTTCGTCAAACACGCGGCCTCTTCGGATCCCTTGCACTGGAGGACCGCCGGGTCGAAGACGCACCGCACAGGATCCGCGATCAGCCCGTCCTTCAGGCCGTCCTGGGCATCGCACGCCTGGATCACCGCGCCGTGCAGGAGCTGCGCCTGCGCTTGCGACAAGCGCGCCGCCTCGGTCTTCTCCAACGCCTTCGCAACGCGTACCGCCTGCGCCGCGCGGCCCGTCCAGTCGAGACCTGGTGATCCGGCGATGATGCCGTCGAAATCCGCCGGGAAGCGCTGTGCTTCTTTCATCGCCTGACGTCCGCCGGCCGAGCAGCCGCTCCAATACGAGAACTTCGGCCCCGCGTCGTAGAAGGCCGCGATGATCTTCTTGGACGCTGCGGTCATCTCGTGGACCGCGCGCCAGCCGAAGTCGACGACCTTCTCCGGGTGTCCGGCCGCGAAGCTTCCGGTGTTCCCGACGTGACCGGTGTCCGTAGAGGCCGTGGCATAACCCCTGGAAAGCGCCGTCATCATCGCGGGGTACGAAATCGAACCATTGAAGGCGCCGTTGCCGACCGCCTGAAACTTGCCGTTCCAGCCGGGCGAGGGCATCCACACCTCGATCTTGATGTCGGAGTCGCTGGTGGGTTTCAGCGTGGCGGCGACGCGACAGAACGCGGGCAGCGCGCGAGATGCGTCCCCCGCGTTACCTGGCGGTGTGAAAGGCCCGGCCTCGACCGCCTGCGCGAGTGTGATCATGGCGCTGGGCAGCGCGAGCGACGACAGCGACCCGCATGAACTGCTGGCGTGCAGCGCCGGATAGGGAACGAGCGTCGCAATCAGGAGCGCACACACGCCGGCGGCAAGGATTCTCATGACTCGGAACTCCACGGCCGTCTTCTGGGCACGAACATCGAGACGTGTTCACGGTACCGGCGATACGGCTCGCCGAATCTTGCAACGAGCATGGGCTCTTCCAGAAGAGGAATGTACACGGCGTTCATCAACAGGAACAGCCCCGCCCAGGCGGCATGCGGCGCCGACTGGAGCACCAGGGCCTCGCCGAAGAGCGTGAAGATCACGCCGCTGATCATCGGATTCCGCACGAATCGATACGGGCCGTCGACGACGAAACGCCGCGGCGGATCCCATGGCGCCAGCGTGCCTCGGCCGCGCGTCCAGAAATAGTAGAGGGATGCAGTGAAGAGCCCGAGTCCGATTGTCAGGAGCACGAGGCCGGCTCCTTGAAGCGCCGCGCTCTCGAGGTCATGTGGAGCGGCCCACTCGACTCCGTAGCGAAGAGCAATCCAGCGCGGCACGACGATCGCGACCACGCCCGGAAGGGCCGCAATCGCCAACGCCTGACGAAAGAGCATCCACATGGGCGTGGGACGCCGGTTAACGGGCGTCCAGTGTCGACTTGGACGAGGGCCAGTCCGCGAGCGCGATGAACCACAGCAGCAGGACGTTCGCCACGGGCACCATGACGAGAACGCCAAGCCACGCAGAGAACCCGGCTCGGCGGCAGATGCGTCCCGCGGGCCACATCACCACCAACGAAGTCGCGAGGATGGCAACGATAACCACAAGTTCTGGCACTCCAACACTCGCCATAACCACCTCCCCGAGTTTCGTCGTCTGGATCGCAGCATCAGATACGCGAGCGAGACGCCGACGAGCAGCGGTTTCTCCGCTGCTCAGCCGCGTGTACGGCAGCCAACCTTTGGTGTGCAGCCGCACGCGGCGCCCGAGACCGCGCGGCATCCGGCGGCTCGAGTTCTTCGACGTTGAGATAGACCGACGGTCACCAGATACTCGTACTGATTGCTCATCCTTCGCGACGCTTCGGATGACAAGTCA
>JAYVMG010000475.1:0-7454 GCA_043759095.1 Acidobacteriota bacterium
ACACGAAACGCGCAACCTACCGTGTGCAGGTGCTGACCAGACGCCGGCGAAAACGATCTGAGTGAACAGTATTGGGGTTAGCCCGCCGACCCATGGCGCACCTGCTGGAATAGCCGCCACGACCATCCAGTCATCAGCACCGCTGCGACGGTTGTCGCGGCGAATGTCGGGTTACGCACGACCGACGTGCCTTCCGCGACGACTCGCGCCACGTGTGCCAACACTAACAACAAGTACAGCACACCGGACATCAGAACGTACGCTTTCATCGCAGTCTCCCGTGGTAAACTCATGTACCGTGTGCCGCTGTCATCGTCCGAGGTCAGCGAGGGGCTTGCCAATCTCCCAGTGGTGGCCGAACGGATCCACAATCCGCCCCAGCAGCCACCCATTGCGCTCATCGACACTCATCACGCTGTCAGCGCCAGCGTGCAGCGCGCGGGCAACGACGTCGTGTGGCGCGGCGACTTTGAGCACGAGTCGGACAGTCGAACCTTGCAGCGTTTCCGGGCTGAAATTCTGATGCTCCGGCGACTCGTCAGCCACCCAGAACTCGGCACCGTGCGCGGACAGCTGCGCGACGACGGCACCATCGTCCGCATCAATGCGAAACAGCGTTGTCGCGCCAAACGCCAGCGCGTAGAACTCAACTGCCGCCGCGCCGCGCCGCACTGACAGCATTGGGGCCAACCGCATGCGCTCGTGCATCGAAGCTCCCAGTAAGGAAATGATCGGAGAATAAGGTACGCGGCGGAGGCGGGCTAACGTTCGACATGAACGGCGGGCCAAAGGGCGCGAAGCGCGAAGCCGCCTCTGAACCGTCCGCTCGATGGAGGGTTAGGCGCAATGCTGTTCACTTAGGCTGGTCCGTCCGCACTTCCGGCAATACCGCTGCAGGTGATCCGAGGCGTTGGCTGAGCGGAACATCGCTCGAAAACGTTTATGTGAACAGCATTAAGGTTAGGCGTCATTCGATCGCTGCGTTTTCCTCGACACGGCGTCGGATTCGCTTGCCTCAATGTGACGGATACCGATGAACAAAGGCAGACCAAATAGCAATAGGACTGCGATGTCTACACCAACATTGAAGAAGACACCAAGGTACAGCGAAAACAATACCTCCACGACGAGCCACACCGCGATTCCAACGAGCATGATTTTCAGCAACACGGCGTCGTTCCTGCGAAATGCGATGCGACCCAACAAGAACAGCGTCGTACCCCAGCCTATCATTATCGCACCATAGATCGCACTCGCCCAACGCAACAGAACGCTTTCGTCCACGGGGAGAACGCCGAGACCGAAGACGCTGAATACAACGCCTACGACTGCGAGGATGCCGGCGATGATGCAGAACATGTTCATCAGGGGCTTTGAGGCAGCGGTCATGTGTTTCTCCGATGTACGCGCTATGACGCCTCGTAGCTGCAGAAAGGATGAAGGTGCAGTACTGCAGTGTCAGGTCGCCACCAAGGCAATCCTTTTAGAATCCCACGGCGTCCGGCAGTTGCCGTTGAAGTTCAGATAAGGGTTGCGTCGCGCCGTTGTTGGTTCTCCTGTGATGTGCACTTCAGTGCGTAACCAGCAACTCCGGCACGGCCAGCAGCGATCACGGCGTGACGCTGTCCGGTCGGTTCGTCTCGACCAGTTTGCCATCGACCAGCTCAGGGTGGAGCACGTACGACCAAGCCATCACGCCGATGGCAATGAGCATGAACAGGCAGTGCCAGGGAGGATCGCCGACTGCATGGGCCGCGTACATCGCCGATAAGAGGTCGACGGCGAACCCCACGTACGCCCATTCCTTGAGCCGCGCGTAGCCAGGAACCAGAATCGCCCCGACACCAAGAAGTTTCGCAATATCGAGATACCGGAGAAAGTACGGCGGATAGCCGACGTGCCCCACAACCATCTCGACAGCGGCAGGCACTTGCAAGACATCGGGAATTCAGGAGAACAACATGAACGCGGCAAAGATTCCGGTCACAATCCAGTAGAGCCTGCGGCTGCTTCGCGTTCCGGTCACCATAACCATCCGCGTGAAGAGTGATCTTCAGTTGGCAGTTGATGAAGTTCGTAGTGCAGTCGGACGCCGGGGAATCCGTCCCGGCGGCGTTGGAAATTCTCGCCAATACACACCGGTATTGCTGCGGTTTCCGCCTTTCCGCGTCGGCGCCGCGGCGCCCTTGGTGCGACACGAACTTCAACAACGGCGCACTAGTTTCTGGCGAACTGCGCGGCCACCGCCAGCCAGCGGCCGTCGCGGCGCGCCCACACGTCAGTGTATCGCCCGGTGCCGGACGTGCCGTCGACGCGCGTGAACGTCGTTGCGGCATGAACAATGGCCAGATCGCCGAACAGCCGAACGTTGACATCGTGCACGACGAGGTTGCCGATGCTGCTCGGCGCCGCCGACCGCTGCAGGAACGCGGCGCGATCCAGCAACGTGCCATCGGGTAGCGTACACACGAAATCGACAGCGAGAATCAGTTCGAACTGGCGTGTGCTCGATGCCTTCACGGCCTCGATGTAAGCATCGTTGCGGCGGAGCAACTCATCGAGATCCGTCGCGGTCGTGTGGGCGGCCATGGTGCCTTGCACCTCCGGTGGAATAGCGTCCTGATCGACCACACGCGGATCGCGACGCCGAGTCAGCGTTCTGTCATGGCGTTGATCGTGCGCAGCGGGCCGATCGCGAGCTACCACCGGTTTTCGGCGAAACGACAGGTCGAACCACGCCGTCCACGTCACGCCGCCGTCGACAGACCGCTCGGCTGTCTCGCGGATACCCTGAGCGTCCGGCGCCCACGTGGCCCGCACGTGCGTTTCCGCGGCACCCTCATGCATCCATCCGGTGAAAGACATTCCCGGACCCAACCGGTGCCCGTGAATCACCAGGAGTTGCCCACGGTTGGTGTGCCACGTCTGTTGCCACTGCCCATCGTCGGCATCATACGAGCTCAGGCTCAGACCACTCAGGCCAGTCCGGTCTTCGTAGTCCTCGCGCAGGACGCAGCCATCAAGCGTCGCGGTGATGCGTACGTCCGCGACCTTCTTCGATCCGCCCCGCTCAAAGACATCCCACCGACCCAACCAGAAATCGAAGTCGCGGTACCGTGGTCCGTCGCAGCTGCGGCTCTGAGCACGCGCTGGACTCACTCCTGCAAATGTGGCCAAGGCTCCGATGGCCAGCAACATCACAAGACTCAGCATTCCTGGACATTGGCACGGTCACCGCTTCAACGCTATCAGGTTCTTTCGATTCAAAGCTGCAACCGCGTCGGACCGGCGAAACGCTACACCAAGAGAACGTCTCGTTGCGGGTGAGCCGCGAACGAAGCGCCGGTAAATCGCAATGTTTGGATCGCGGCGGCACAGCCGATCTGGTGCTAACGCAAGAAGTCGGTTGTGCGAGACGAATTCAGCGGGGTCGCAGCGCATGCACATGCGATGGCGGACCGACGAAATGCAGAAGGCGTGCACGCAAACGTTGACCGAAAGGCCGCCGTGAAATGGCTATGACTCGAGAAACCCAGCCGGAGCGCCAGCTCGGTAAGATTCGCAGCGTGTGGCAGTTCGACCAACGCACGGGCCAAACGCAGCTGCACGCGGTAGCGATGGAGCGGCACGCCTTCGACGCGTCGGAACGCATCGGTCAGGTAGGCCGGCGATGCGCCGACGGCAAACGCCACATCGGTCAGGCGCACGGAGTCATCCAGCTGCGCCTGCAGGAATTCTTTCGCGCGCTCCACGAGCCGACGCGTGGCTGAGCCAACCCGCTCTCTCAAAGAGTGCCAGTGAAGAGCGGCCGTCAACAGCTCGAGCACCAGCTCATCGGCGGCGATTCCATCCAACAGCCGCCCGCGTGCGAGCTGCCGAAATCGGGCGCTCAAATACTGCAGCCGGGGATCAGCGCGACGGTTCCTACGTTGAAAAAGCGGATGCGCGCGCACGGTCCGATCCGACTCGCCCACCAGATCGACCAACACGCGCGGGTCGGGCGTGATGATCAACTCACCGCAACCTTCACGCTGCGGCTGGGTGACAGCAAATTGTTCTCCGGGCGGCACGAACAGGACCTGGTTGGGATCGCCTACGACATCCTCGCCACCGACGTGCCAGACGAACAGGCCGCGGTACGGCAGGCATACCTGAGTGCGCGGCGAATAGTCGGCGCCACCGCGGGGGACTACCACATCGCGCACGTCCAAGTCCTCGACAAGGGCGATGGTCGAGTGCAACAGCACCGTGCGGGTCGATCGCCCACCGCTCCCGGCAGGCGCGAGCCCGACGCCCTCATTGACCGCGTTCCGTGACGCCCGCGCGAGACTCGTGATCTTGTGCATGGGTCCGATTCAGAAAGTGTCAACAGAGTTGCCTTCGCTTCGTCGAGCGTCGTTGCGAAACCGCCTGCCGCGCGCCTTCATCCGTTTTCGCATTCCTATTCAACGCGTCGGTCCAAGTCAACGGTGCTCGAATAGTTGCTCGGCAGCAGCGATTCGCGTCGACGTTCGGGCCGTACTCGCGCGCAGACCGTCACCAAGCGCGTGCCCGAGCGATTCCAAATAGCTGGGCCATCCATTCGCTCTCAGCGCTCGCCTCAAGCAGAATACGCGCCCGCGGTCGGTGATGGACCAATCGTCCGCTTTGATCGACAGCTGACGCTCGCGCTTGTGCAGATCGAGGCCTATCATCTCCGTGGCGATTGGCCTCCCGGTGTGCGCCCCGTCGGTGAACGGTGAGCGCGTTGGTCTGTGTGGGGCGACTGTGGCACCACGCTACGATGGAGGCCCAACCGTCTTCATACCAACTATCCGGACTGCCTGACGCTGGTGAGCTCACCGCGCTGGCACTCGAGGTTGGCTTCTCTAGCCATAGCCGCGTCGCCGCGATCATTCGGCGCACCTTCGTGCTTGTACGCCGTCCGCCTACCGTCGCGAGACGAGCGGCCAAGCCGCACGCCGCTCGACGCGCGCCACCCCTCCGGCTTGCCGATCGAACGTTCGTGACAGCACCACGGAGCGCCCGACCCTTCGAGCGAAGGCCGGTCAGCCCGGAACTTCACGAACGAGGGCTCCAACAATTTTGATAGCGGCATTCGTGGGTGGCGCGCTACTTCGTCACGCGCACCCCACCACAACGGTGGGCGCAGCGCCGCCATAACGCACAACTCACAGCGGCGCTCCACGCCAGATCTCACCGGAGGGTTCCATGTCCGTTCGTCCATACGTCGCCATCGTCATCCTCGCCGCCGCGTGTACCGCTGACCCCGCATCCGGGCCAGCGCCGCCATCCGTCGTTCTCGACCGCAATCTGTCCACCCCTCGTTATGAGGTGGAGATCCTTCCGGTCGACGCCCACGACAACAGTCGCGGCAACGGCATCAACGAGCGCGGCTGGGTCGCGGGGTTTCTCATCAAGCCTGACGGCGACCGGCACGCCGCGCTTTGGCGGGACGGGAGAGTCGGCGATCTCGGCACGCTCGGCGGTCGCCATAGCGCGGTGATCTGGCCCGGCATCAACGCATCGGGCATCATCGTCGGCATCTCGCAGACTTCGACACGGGATCCACTCGACGAAGAGTGGAGCTGCGAGGCCTTCATTCCCGCTTCGATCAACACCTGCGTCGGCTTTGCTTACATCCGTGGACAAATGACAGCCCTCCCCACGCTGGGAGGGAACAACGGCTTCGCGGCGGACGTCAACGATCGCGGCGACGTTGTGGGGTGGGCCGAGACGTCGTTGCGCGATCCGACGTGCGTCGCGCCGCAAGTCCTCCAGTTCAAGGCGGTGAAGTGGGATCCGATCCACAACAAAAAAGACGTGCTGCGACCGTATCCAGGTGATTCCGCTTCCGCGGCGACGGCGATCAACGATCGGGGGCAAGTGGTCGGCATTTCGGGAGACTGCGACGTCGCTGTCGGGCGATACAGCGCGCGCCGCGCGGTGCTCTGGGAGCGAGGTCGCGTCATCGACATCGGGAACCTCGGCGGAACCAGCTGGCATACACCGATGGATATCAATGAGGAGGGCGAAGTCGTTGGCTTCTCGAATCCGCCCGGCGATGCCGGAGGAGAGTTCATCGCGCACGCGTTCTACTGGTCACGTAAGCGCGGGATCAGAGACCTCGGACTGCTCTCCGGCGACGAGATCTCGCAGGCCTTCGGCATCAACGCGGAAGGGGATATCGTCGGCCGATCGTGCGGTGCGAGTGGTTGCCGAGCTGTGATCTGGTTGGACGGCGTTCTGAGGGATCTCAATGGGCTCGCTGCGCAGTCACCAGGTGTGCTCCAGTCGGCGCAGTACATCAATGAGTCCGGCGTGATCACCGGCCGTCTCCTCGAAACGGCGTCGGGCCGCACGCTTGCGTACGTGGCGAGGCCGCGCCGCCGCTAATCGATCGTTCCTCAAGGAGAGGTGTTCATCGCAGCAATGGCCGACCGGATTCCGGCCCGGTGCCTAACGGCGCGGGCCGGAATGACGTTTCTCACTTACCCGCGCAGGTCTAAATTGTAGTTTCGCTTTTGTTGCGGAAGGGGATAGCACGTCCCGTTCCCGATCGGCGCGTACCCCGCATTGACGTACGCCGAGCCCGGCACCGGAACCGCCGGCATGTTGTTCGGATACCGACGCAGATTACCGAGTCGCTTCCCCCTCGAGCCAGAAGTCCAGCGACTTCTGCAACACCGGCGCGGTCAGCGCAGATGATGCGTCAAAACTACATTGAAAGACTCGCCAACGCGGGGTTCCGGCGTAAGTGAACGACGGAAGGCCGTGCGTCTCGTCGACAATCCTGCCCCGACACCGCGATGATCCATCCTCAACGCAATATCGCAACGCACCATCGCGTCTTGGCGAAAAGGCCGGCGGTCAATGCACCGCAAAAATGCCTTTTCCTACAGCCTCAACGAACGAACGAGATGGGTTCTTGAGCTGCCCCTGATTCCGTGGACACGTGGCTAAGCTACTGCTTGTTCGAACTCCATCGGGCTGACATAGCACAGCGTGGAATGCCTCCGGATGGATTGCAGAATCGCGCCAAGAAGTCGAAGACGTCGGAGCGCGCCTCATCCCGTGTCGCGTAGAGCCTGCGGGCGGTGCGTTCGGTTTTGAGCGTCGAGAAGAAACTCTCCATCACGGCGTTGTCCCACACGTTGCCGGAGCGACTCATGCTGCACACGATACCGAGCGCATCGAGCGCGCGTTAAAAGTGTTCATTGGTGTACTGCTTGGACTCAACCGGTCGTCGCAACACCACTGGTTGATTGTGAATGCAGGAGCTGATCAAGACACTCGGCTGGCGTGCGCCAGCCGACGCGCTGTTTGCGCCTGTTGCATTGACCGGTTGAATCGGCTCCTTTGAAATTCAGATGCCGCCGTCAAGGCTGATCGCCGTAGTCGGCGCCACCGGCGCGAAAGCCGGCGGGCTTGCGCGCGCCATCGCGCTTGTATGC
>JAYVMG010000476.1:0-2798 GCA_043759095.1 Acidobacteriota bacterium
TCAACCCTTCCAGATATCCGCCCCAGTCGCGGCCACGCAGCGCGAGCACCGCGGAAACACCGGCCTGACCGAGCGCCACGACCGCTTCGTCGAGACCACGCCCGGGACCAATCGTCTGGCTGAACCAGTAGACGCGCAGCCGTTGGGGTTCAACCCGCGTGAAGCTCGGCGCCTGCTCGGGCAGCGGAAACGTGTTATGCACGACGCTCGAGACGACGCCGTACTGCTGGCGATACGCCTCCGCGATGTACTCGCTCGACGTGGTCAGAAAGGCGGCGCGCGGCAGCACCGCGTCTTCGATCCGTTTGATCATCACGGTCTTCCGCAACGCCTGCGAGCCGCCGAATTCGGCACTGTGAAAATCCTCGAGGTCAAGGGCATAGGGGGCGCCGATCCGGCGGGCGCCCTCGGCGATCGCCGCCAGTGCGCCCGTCGTGCCGCCGTAGACCAGGTCCGTCGGTTCCGCGGCAATCGCACGAACGAGCTCGGAATGGACGCGGCCGATCGTGCGTGCAATAAGCGGCAGCGGCGCCCGCTCGGCGCCGAGCCAGTCGACGACTGCGCGCGACGCGCGCGCGCGTACGCCGGTCCGCCAGTACGTCTGGCCGCTCTCGCCTCGGCGATAGTTGATGATCGTTGCAGGCCACGCGCGTCGCGATCGCACATCGCGATCCGCATCGATCGCCCAGCCGTCCGTGCTCGCCGCCACGACGCGCACGTCGTACCCCGCGCCCGCGAGCGCGTCGGCGCTCTTCAGCATGCGCGGGCAGGTCGACAGATGACCCGAGGTCACGACGGTGATCCGCGGACGAGGCGCCATCTACGTCGCGGACCAGGCGATGCCGGCGCCCGCCATGGCCCGGGTGTACAGCCGCTCGAGGCCCGGCATCACCTGCGCGATGTCGTGGCGCGCGATCACGACGGCCGCGCTCGACGGCGCTCCGCGCTGCAGCGTGTCCACGAGCGCATCAGTCAGCGCGTCGATATCGTGTTCCCCGCAGAGGATCGCGCCGGGGCCTTCGTGCATGATGTGAGGAATATCGGCGTGCCGTGTCGAGACGATGGGCGTACCGATCGCCTGCGCCTCGAGAAGGATCGTGGGCGCACCGCCCTCGGAATCGCCGTCCGCGGCGGTGGCGCTGGGATGAATGAAGACGGACGCCGCGGTCAGCCGGCGGATGACGTCAGCGTGCGGCTGCATCCCGACAAACTCCAGACAGTCGGCCAGCCCGAGGCGCGTGACCAGTGCGCGCGCCAGTTCATCGTCCGGCCCATCGCCGACAATTGTCATTCGCGCCTGCGGGACTCTGGGCCGGGCGCGGGCGAAGGCATCGATCGCGTCGAGCAATCCTTTCTTCTCCACAAACCGACTCGCGAACAACACGGTCGAGGTGCCATCAGGCGCCCAGCGCGGGTACTTGGCGAGGTTCAGCGAGATGGGATGGATGAACGTCCGCTCCGCAGGTGCACCGGCCGCGATGATCGTCTCGCGCATCTTCGGACCTTCGGCGAGGAAGAGCGTGCCTTCTCGAAACAGCCGCACGTACTGATCGCGCCACTGCCGCGTGTAGGGCAGCACCGCCGCATCCACGCCGTAGAGACTTGTGACGAGCGGTACGCCCGCAGCCTTGGTCATGGCGATCATCTCGCAGCCGACAGGACCAAAATGCGCATGGACGACGGCCGGCCCGGTCCGCGTGAGGACGGCCTCGGCCGCGCGCTCCCACGGTGAGCGTCCCGTCGCGCGCCGGATCGAGGCCGCAATCAACCCGCCGGCCGTCCGCCGCGACAGGGGGTTCGGCAGGACGTCCACGCGCGGGAACGGAAACTCTTCCGCGTGCGCACGGGAATGGCACAGGACGGACGCCTCGAACGTCTGGTGCCCGTTGACGATCGTGTAGACGAACGTCTCACTGCGCGGGAGAAACTGCTCCACCGCGTGCATGACCCGTGGCTTCACTCGAAGGCCTCCACGGCCACAGGGCGATTGGTCCGGTACGACTCCACGCCCGCAAGGCACGCGAGGACAGTACGGCCCGCTTCGTCGATGGAGCACATCGGCGCACGCCGCTCGCGGATGGCTCCGACGAAATCTTCGATCGCGCCAACACACGCCAGCGAATGTTCGTACACACGGATCGGATACTGCGCCGCGCCGTACTCAGCGCTCGGCCGTCGCGCGAGCACGCGCAGCCACTCGACGAGCCGCGCCATCACGTACGGCGGCAGATTCGTCCGGAGCTGGCGGTAGCGGGTCTGTCCGCCTGTTTTTCCGGCGCCTCGCAACAGCGTGGGCTGAAAGATCATCGGGCGATGGAGGACCTCTCCGAGGCGGTGGTCCCGCCGGTACAGGAGATTCCCGCGCACCGTGGCGTCACGCCCGGCCACGCGCACGGTGTGATCCTGCGGTCCCGGTTCGCCGAACGCGACCACGACGCTGCCGATCGCGCCAGACGCGAACCGCAGCGTGACGACGTTGAGGTCGGATTCCGGATACTCGGGGAACGCGCGATGACCGGCCGCCGCGAACACCTCGACGATCTCCTCGCCGGCAAACCACCGCAGCAGGTCGACGAAATGGCAGCCCGAGTACACGAGTGGTGTCGCGTTGTCGGTCTCGCGCCATCGATCGTTCTCGAAGGCGCGCTCCGTCAAGTCGTGCACGTAGTAGCCTTCGAGATACGACAGCGCGCCGAGCCGCCCCGACTCGGCGAGCGATTTGATCGTCTGGTGCAGCGGGACGAACCGCATCTGATGCACCACCGCCACCACCAGCGCGGGCGCGGCCGCCGATGCCC
>JAYVMG010000477.1:0-7436 GCA_043759095.1 Acidobacteriota bacterium
CAACGAAGCGCAGGTAGCCGCGGTCTTCGCGGACATCGCGACACACGAAGGCCGCGTCGATCTGCTCGTGAACAACGTCGGCAACTACAATCCGCAGCACGTCACCACACTCAACCCCGCCGTGTGGGACGCGACGCTGGCCACGAATCTCTCCGGTGCGTACTACTGCTGCTTCCACGCGCTCGCGTTGATGCGCGCCGGCGGCGGCATCATCAATATCGGCATGGCCGGCCTCGAGGGCATTCGCGCCAACGTGCATGGGGCGGACTACTACGTGAGCAAGACCGGCCTGCTCGTGCTGACACGCGCGCTGGCGGCGGCGTATGCGGAACAGAACATCCGCGTGAACATGGTGTCGCCCGGTCAGCTCGATAACTCGATCGACCTGCCATCTCCGGACGAGATCCAACAATGGGTGCCGCTCGGGCGCGCGGGTCGCCTCCAGGACATCGCCCAGGCTGTCGAGTACCTCCTCGATGCCACGTACGTCACCGGCGTCAACATCGACGTCGCCGGTGGCTACCGGTTATAGCAGCAGCCTGACGTGGTGACTGCGAGCGCGCTGCTGCCGCTGTGGAATCGCGAGGCTGAATGGGAGCGGCGGCTCGCCATGATCCGTGAGGCGCGCGCGTTCCTGTATCTCTCGACGTACTACATCGAGCTCGACGAGTACGGTGTCGAGTTGCTGGATGCGCTCAGCGCGGCGCAGCAGCGCGGGGTCGCGCTGAATCTCCTGATTGACGGGTTCGGTCAGCAGTTGGGCGGCGTGCTCATGTCGCCCGCGACCAAGGCCGCGTTGGATTCCCGACTGGACGACCTGCGGCGCGCGGGCTCGGTGGTGACGATCTATCGGCCGCGGCGCCGGATCCAGCGATGGCTGGGCGGCGGCCATCACATCAAAATTCAGGTGTCCGACGCGGGCGAGGCCATTTTTGGCAGCAGCAATATCACACGGATGTCGTTCGAAGGCTGGAACGAGTACTCGGTGTCGCTGCGCGGTCCGATCGTGCGGACGCTGCTCGAAAGCTATAGGGAGATCGGCGGCTCGGTGCGCCCGGCCCATCTCGATCAGTTGCGTGCGACCGCGAACGCCGCGGATGCGAACATCGAGCTCGACTACTGGCGGTGCAACCCGAACCTGCTGCAGGGCGCGTTCGGCCCGCTCGGATGGCGCGGTGCGAATCTCGTCACCGATCGCCTCGTCGGGATGATTGCGGCCGCGCGGCAATCCATTGCCGTGACCAGTTTCTACTTCAAGCCCGTCGAGCCGCTGCTGACGGCGCTCGTCGATGCGGCGCGGCGCGGTGTGGAGGTGGAGGTGCATCATTCGCACCTCGACGCGTTGCCCGCGACCGAACTGGCCTGGATCGCGGCCGCCGCCCACTACCCGCGACTGCTGCGCGCGGGCGTGCGGGTGCACGAGAACCGGCACGGCGAGCACTCGAAGATCGTGCTGGTCGACAGCAACCGGGTCGCGTTCGGCAGCTACAACTTCGAACATGCGGCGCACGATCGTCTGGCTGAAGCGATGCTGTCCAGCCGCGACCCCAGGGCCGTCGAACCGGCACTGGCGATTTTCGCGGAGGTGCGCCAGCATCCGGACAATGTCCGGGTGACGCCGCAGATGCTTCGCGCGCTGCCGGTGCGGCTGAGGGCGAAGCGGACCATGTTGGGTCCACTCAAGCGGTGGATGTGAACAGATTCGGATCAAAAGGGGACGCGCGCGTGCGAACAGAAGACCTGGGATTCAAGGAGATCGAGCACAAGTACGTGCTCGGTGACGCATTCGATCTGCAACGGTTCCGCGAGGCCCTGACGACGCTCGGACCGGTGAGGACCGGTTCGATCCACGCGCAAGATTGCTACTACCTGATCGATGGCGGCCTCGAGCGGCGATTTGTGATCCGGCACCGCTTCGATGCCGAGCTGCATCACCTGACGATCAAATCGATCGAGACCGACACCGAGGTGCGCGACGAGATCAACCTCGACCTCGGGCACCACGCCGGCGACCAGGCGGCCCGCGTGGACGCGTTCATGACGCGCATGGGTGTGCTGTGGAGCGGGACGCTCCACAAGGATGTCGAGGTCTGGTACTTCCCCGACTGCGAAGTCGTGTACTACGTGGCGTCGACCGATGCGCGAACGGTGCGCTGTGTGGAGTTCGAAGCGACGCGCAGGGATTCACTGGCGGATGCGCTGGCGATCGTCGAACGGTTCGAGTGCGCGACTGGATGTGACGGTCTGGTCCGGTCGCGCCTGTCGCTGCCGCAGCTCCTGTTTCCCGAACTGTCCGAGAAACTGGCGGGTCACCCCTAGTCCGCGCGCCTAGGCCAGCGGATTGCGATTCGCACGCGTCGTCGCGCTGATCTGCAGATCGAATCCGTTCGGCGTTGTCGTGTGGTAGCTCTTGTACGACGCTGTGTGGATATCGCCCCTGGCGCCCGTGTCTTCGCGAGCCGTCAGCCCGCGCTTATCGAGTTCGGCCTTGACCTGATCGGGATCGAACGCCGCAATGCCGAACGAGATGTGACCCATCGCAGCCCGGCGCGGCGCCGGTGTCGCGCCGGGGACGGCGCCCCGATTGCCTCCGCCTCCGCGACGGATGATGATGTCGCCGATCTCGCCAATCTCGCACTGGTTCTGACTGCCTTCGTCGGGTCCCAGCTTCCAACCAAGCAGCGCGTGATAGAACGCCGCGGTTTCCTTGTAGTTCGACACTTCGAACGAGATGTGATCGAGCCACACCGTCTTCCAGCTGGTCGCTTCGAACGGCGCCGGCATGGACGTCTTGCCGCTCGCGGCTCCCTGACGCCGGTTCTTCCGGTTGCCGTTGCTGATCTGCAAATCGAACCCATCCGGGTCTTTGACGTGGAAGCTCTGGAAGTCCTTGCCCTGATTGTCGGCGACTGGCGAGAGCCCGCGTTTCCGCAGCGCCGCTTCAACCTTCTTCGCGTCCCACGCGTCGATGCCCCAGCAGAAACCGTCGACTGCAGCGAGGCGCGGCGCTCGCGGCGCACCTCCGCGGCCGCCGCCGCGACCCGCCGCTGCCGCATCACCGGCCGGCGCCTGGGGCGGTGTGGGTGGCGCCTGGAATCCGCCACGCAGGACCAGGCCGCCCCAGTCACCAATGTCGAGCATCGCCTGCTTGCCGTCGTCGCTTCTGATCGTCCAGTTCATCAGCGCGGCGTAGTAGGCGGCCTCCTTGGGATAGTCCGCTACCTGGCAGGAGAAGTGATCGAGCAAAACGGTCTTCCATCCGGTCGATTCGAACGGCAGCTTGGCAGGCGTCGGGTCGCACTCCGGTGTGCCCGCGCGAGCCCCGCCGCACTGGCCCTGCGCGAACGCGGCCGCGGGACGAAGGGCGACGGCCATCCCCAGCGCCTGCAGCAATTGCCGACGCGAGAGATTGCTGTTGTCGAAGTCCTTGAATAGCGACACAAGGTTGGCACGCATCGAACGCTCCTCCAGAATCCGTTGAAAAGTATCGACCCAGAGTATGCGACCGACGGTCACGTGTTCGCAAGACGGCCCGGCCGCCTGCCGCGACGGAATCCGATCGTCACTTGTTCGCGTCGCGTATCTGCGTGACGAACAGATCCATGTACTCCTCGAGGCCACGCACCACCGCCGCGCCGTGAGCGGTCGGCGCACTGGCGCCCAGGCCCCCGCGGTGCAGCAGTGACACTTGCACCAGCACGGGCTGATCGCGATACGACAGTCTCGCAGTCGCGTGCGTGTACAGGAAGGCGTCGTACCGCGACGCGCACTGGCCGTTGGGCAGGCTCGCCGTCATGATGTTCACGTACACGTACGTGTCGTCGTCTGAATTGCGGCGGACCGAGAGACCGCCACTCGTCAGGCGCTTCGACAACGCGCCTTCAATCGCATCCTGACGCAAGCCGCACGCGACGGCCTGCGCACTCAGGTTCTCGACGAGGATGCCGAGGCTCGTCAGTCCTTTCAGCTCGGCCCCCGGCCGTTGATCGAACACCTCGGGAGCCGGCGATCCAGACGCTGAAGCGCCGGGCGCCGCAGGCGTCGGGGCCGCGCCAGTCGACGGCAGCGTTTGCGTGGCGACGCCAGGGTCGTAGACGCGCCTCGCCTTGTCGCCCGTGCCGCGTTCGAGCAACTGCACGTCGACGACGACTCGCGCGGGACTCGCCGACGATGAATATGTGTAGCGAACCTCGCGCGCCTGATCGACGCGGTAGAGGACGATGAGTTGATCCCCGTCGCGTCTCGACGTCACGCTGAACGCCACACCCTGGATCTCGATCGACTCCCCCTTGCCGTCGGGGTGAATCGTTCGCGACTGGCCGAGCTCGTTCGTGATCGTGACGGCCGCCGGCGTGTCGACGACCATCAGGCGTGCTGGTGGATTACGCAGTTCGGCGGTGAGGAGTTGCAGCCGCCGCGCATCCTCGTAGCTTTCCGGGCGCGCGGCAAACGGAGCAGCCGCCCCTCCGTTGCCGCCACCGCCGGACGATCCTCGCCGTCCGCCGCGGCCGCCGCCGCTCGACCCAGCGCTCTGGCTGTCGCCAGTTGGCGTCGTCATCCACGACGGGTTGAACCCGATGTCTGGCGGGAACTCGCTGAGCGAACGATTGAGCGTCCAGACGCCCGCCAGCGGTGATGCATTTTGCGCGCGCATAGAATCCGGAAGGAGCGCGGCCGCCGCCGCCGCGGTCAAGAAGGCGACGAGCGCGAATGAGCGTCTCATGGGTGATCCACGGTAGCACGGGGCTCGTCAGTACTCGTGGCGCTCATCTGTTTCAAGGTCGCGTCGTTAATGGTGATTGGCCGCGCAGATTCGTCATCGACGTGTGCGCGTACGGATGTTTATGGGCCAGATCGACGGCATCCTTGATGCACATCAGAGGTGGCATGGTCTATTGCCCAGCTCCCAGCGTCCTGATTGTCGATGACGATCGAGATTCGCGCGTCATCTACAGCACCTACCTGACCCACGCGGGCTGCGTGGTCCGGACGGCGCGGGATGGTCGCGAGGCCATCGAGAACGCCCGCCAGTGGAATCTCGACGTGATCGTCATGGACCTGGCCATGCCGTGCGTCGACGGTTGGACCGCTACGAAGGTGCTCAAGGCATCGCCGTTGACGCGGCACATTCCGATCATTGCGTTGTCGGGTGTCCAGATGGGCCGCGCCGGTGCGCGGGCCGCCGGGTTCGACGCGTATCTCGCAAAGCCCTGCCTGCTGGATCTGCTGTGGTGGGAAATCCGCGCGCTTGTGAATCCACAAGTCTGCTAGAGACGAGCGCGCTCATGGCACGCGGCGCTTATCGCGACTCTGGTCCACCGTCGAAGGCGCGGCGCGAGACAGCAGCGCCAGGATCTCTGTCCCGTAGGTGTCCCGTCGCCACGGTCCGAAGTCTGTGATCTGCGCCAGTTCGCCGGGCGTGCGCGGCGGGCGGCGGGCGAGATCCCACAGTGCCGTCCGCGGAAGGATCACATCCGACTCCACGCCGCGCGCCCTCGCCCGCTCTTTGCGCCATGTGTGCAGGCGGTCGTAGCGATCGCGCACCTCGTCCGGCTCTCGCTCGGCCTGAGGCGCGTGCTGCGACGGGGCGTGGAGTCCCTGTTCGATCGCCTGCAACAAGCCGTGCGCGTAGCGCTGGGTCTGGTCCGGCGTCATGCCGGGTACGGTCTGCAGATCTTCGATGCGGCGCGGAGCGCGGCGGACGATCTCCATCAGCGTCGCCTCGCCCATCACCTTGAACGGCGGGCGGTCGATGCGCTCGGCCTGCTGTTCACGGTACGCGAAGAGCGTCTGGAGGACCGCGGCCTGCACGGGCGAAAGCTCGCGCGCGCCCTTGACCCGCCAGAATGCCGACGGGTCTGGTCCCGTGTTGTCCGACGGCCCACGGACGCGTGTGAGGCGTTCGAATTCCTCCTGCGCCTCCAGCGAACGGCCGGACTCAGTCAGCGCCTGAATCTGTCTGTTGCGCAACGCCACGAGATAGTGCGTGTCGAGTCGCGCGTAGTCCAGCTGTTCCGGCGTCAGTGGACGGCGTTTCCAATCGGCCCGCTGATACTTCTTGTTCATCGTCACGCCGAAGTGCGTGTCGAGAATCGCGGCGAGGCCGACCTGCGGCCACCCGAGCGTGCGGGCGGCGCTCATGGTGTCGAAGATGTTCGTGAACGCGAAGTGGTAGTCGCGCCTGAGGCAGAGGAGGTCGTATTCGGCGGCGTGGAAGACCTTCTGCTGGTCCGGGTTGGCGAAGAAGGGCGCGAGCGCATGCAGATCCGGCACCCTGATCGGATCGACGATGTAGTCGGCGGCGGAGGTCGAGAACTGAATGAGACAGACGCGCTCGCGGTAGGCGTGGAGGCTGTTGGATTCCGTATCGACAGCCACAACCGGATCCAGGGCAATCGCGTGGACGAGTTGATCGAGGCTGTCTGTGTCGGCAACAAAAATAGGCGGCGGCAACGCTGGCGAACTCATTCCGCCATTATGACGCGCCGGGCAGTGGAACACGGATTGCCACTGGCTTACCAATTGCAATAGCGTAGTGTCATGAGAAGACTTTTACGGACCCTCGCTATCTCGGCCGTGCTGCTGGCGCCCGCCTCGGTGGCGCATGCCCAGGTTTCCTTCGGGTTCCGCATGGGCGAACCGCCGGCGCCGCGTGCGTACCGCGTACCGCGTCCACCGGGCGCCGACTACATGTGGGTCGAAGGTTACTGGTATCCGCAGGGATCGCACTACCGGTGGCACGACGGCTACTGGACGCGTCCGCCGTATGAGGGCGCGTACTGGGTCGCGCCGTACCACGAAGGCGGGCAGTATTTCGCCGGCCGTTGGGAAGGCAGCCGCGGCTACCTCGACCATAAACATCGGTGGGACCGCGGCAAACAGCGGGACGAACGTCGCGATCGTGGTCCCAAGAATCGCAAGGACGACCGCCGTTAAGCGCGAAGACTGCCGCCCGGCTTAGGCGCCGCTTCTGGTGACCAGTTCCCACGCGCCGGACAGATAGGTCATGTAGTGCGACTGAAACCCAATCGATAACACCGACGGGTAATACAGCGCGGGTGTGAAGTACCCGTTGCTGTTCATCCACGCGATCGCCGCGTCTGGATCCAATCCGCGATCGAGTAAATCGAACACGCGCAGTTCCTCGAGTGTGGGGCTCGGCACCAGTTGGCCGAGGAAGTCCCGGATCGTCCGCACGTCCCAACCCGGGCCGAGCGTCGCGTGTCCCACCGTTCCGGGGGGTTGCACACCGGGCCACAACACCACACCGCGTTGCTGGGCGATGAGTCCCGCCTGCGACGGCGTCACCGTGAAGCTCTGCACCGAACTCGCCGCGCTCGACGTCGCGTTGGACGCATCGGTCGCCGTCGCGCGCCAGAACAGCAGAGTACCCAGCGGGAGATCGGCGGTGGGGATAAACCCGGTCTCGTTGACGC
>JAYVMG010000478.1:0-2785 GCA_043759095.1 Acidobacteriota bacterium
GCCGGTGAACCGCCCTGCGGCAACCAGCCGCTCGAGCAAGCGGACATCATCATCTCGGACGACCCGGCGAGGGTCCTCGCGATTCAGACCGCAGACTGCGTGCCGCTGCTCGTCGCGGATCGCCGCACGCGAGTCGTGGCCGCGGCGCACGCGGGGTGGAAGGGGATGGCCGCGGGCGCGCCCAGGAAGACAATTGCGGCGCTCGCGCGCGAGTTCGGCAGCCGGCCGGAGGACCTCATCGCCGTTGCCGGGCCATCAGTCGGCGCGTGCTGCTACGAAGTGGGCGCCGATGTCCGCGCTGCGTTCAGGCAGGGCGGCTTCACGGAAATGGTGATCCAGCGCTGGTTTTTCGCCGCACCGCAGCCGACAGCCCGCAATCCGTCGATGCCGGGCCTGCCGCACGCGCCGCGCAAGGATCACTGGTTTTTCGACGGTTGGGCGGCGACGCGGCATCAACTCGAAGAGGCGGGCGTTCCCGCGAGTCAGATTCATACCGCAGAACTCTGCACGGCGAGTCACCCTGGAATCTGGTGTTCGTATCGGCGGGATGCGGAAGCTGCGGGACGGATTGTCGGAGCGATTAGAAAGCTAAAAGTGAAAAGCTAAAACCCAAAACCAAGAAGCCACACCAGCCCTTCCGGTTTTCGGTTTTAGCTTTTCGGTTTGAGGTTTTCTCCGTCCATAGCTGTGTTCGCGAGGCGGTCGGCGTGTGCGTTGAGCGACCGGCCCACGTGCTCGAATGTCACGCGGCCGATCTCGTGCGCCAGCACGCGGGCCGTTGCGTGCAGCGGCTGCAGCCCGGCGTTCTTGACCTTGTAGTTCCCCAGCATCTGCTGCACGAGCAGGAGTGAATCGGATCGCACGTGGAGCTGTGCGTGATCGTGGCGCTTCGCCCACTCGAGCGCAGCCAGCAGCGCCCGGTACTCGGCGACGTTATTGGTCGCCACGCCGATGGACTCGGCAAACTCCTCGATCAAACTACCGTCAGCGTGTTCGACGCGCACGCCGAAGCCGGCGGGACCTGGATTGCCGCGCGCGCCGCCGTCGATGTACGCGACGATGCGCCCGTGAGGGCGGTCAGAAGTGAACGGGAGCGTCACGACGCGGGCTGCCGCGGATCAGTCGGCGCGGTCGCGGCGGACGCCGGCACCGGCACGTAGTACAGAATCCGGTTGCAGTGATCGCACTGCAGGATGGAATCGTTCCGGAGCACCGTGTTGAAGATCTGCGGGCGCAGGCGCACGTGGCAGATGGTGCACACTCCTCCGCGCGCCTCGGACACCGCCACGCCGTTTCGCTTGACCGAGACCCTCTCGAACGTTGCGAGCGCGTCCTTGTTGAGCCCGGCCACCAGCACGGCGCGCTCGCCGGCAATTCGTTCGAGCGTAGCCTGCATCTCGATATGCGCCGCGCTTCCCGTGCGACGCTCGGCTTCGACGGCCTTGGTTTCCGCCGCCAGCTGCGCTTCCGCGGTCTTGAGGGCGGCGGCCTGGTCGTCGGCCTCCATCATCTTCTCGAGCGTGATGTCCTCGATTTTCTTGATCTCGGTCTGCGCGAAGGCAATTTCGTGCTGGATCGCGTGGTATTCCTGGTTGGTCTTGACGGCCATGCCCTGCTCGCGAAACTTCGAGAGGCGGCCTTGATGCAGCGCCACGTCCTTGTCGAGCGCGGCGCGCGCGTTCTTGTTGGCGGCCACCTGCTCCTTGGCGGCGGCCACCTGCTGCCGTTTCGCTTCGAGCCGCGCGTCGAGGGCCAGCTCGTGCTCCGGTTCGGCAGCCATTTTTTTTCGCGCGGCGTCTGCGGTGCTATCCAGCTTCTGTAGGGCGATGAGTCGTTCCAGGTCGGCGTTCATGTTTTGTTCAAGCCAAAAAAAAGGCCCCGCCGAAGCGGAGCCTGAATCATCAATCGTTCGTCTGCATTCTGCAACCCGAAATCTGCAATCTGCAATCCATGTGGTGAATGGTGGGCCCACCAGGATTCGAACCTGGAACAGGCCGGTTATGAGCCGGCGGCTCTAACCGTTGAGCTATGGGCCCGAAGGGAAGTATGAAGTAAGAAGTCTGAAGTTGGAAGTCCTGATCAGACTTCAGACTTCGTACTTCAGACTTGCTCGTCATCAGGAAGTCCGTCCCTCGAGGAAGGCGCGCAGCTTCCGACTGCGCGAGGGGTGCCGCAGCTTGCGGAGCGCCTTGGCTTCGATCTGGCGGATGCGCTCGCGGGTGACCGCGAAGCTCTGGCCGACCTCTTCCAGCGTGTGCTCGCTGCCGTCGCCGACGCCGAACCGCATCTTGATGACCTTCTCCTCACGCGGCGTGAGGGTCTTGAGCACCGATTCGGTCTGTTCCTTCAGGTTCAGGTTGATGACCGCTTCTGCCGGTGAGACGACCTGACGATCCTCGATGAAGTCGCCAAGATGCGAATCTTCCTCTTCGCCGATCGGCGTTTCCAGCGAAATCGGCTCCTGCGCGATTTTGAGGACCTTGCGGACCTTGCTGACCGGGATGTCCATCCGCTTCGCGATTTCCTCGGAGTTGGGTTCGCGACCCAATTCCTGCACGAGCGCGCGCGACGTGCGAATGAGCTTGTTGATGGTCTCGATCATGTGAACCGGGATGCGGATGGTCCGCGCCTGGTCGGCGATCGCCCTGGTGATGGCCTGCCGGATCCACCACGTCGCGTAGGTCGAGAACTTGTAGCCGCGGCGGTATTCGAACTTGTCGACCGCCTTCATCAGACCGATGTTGCCCTCTTGAATAAGATCGAGGAACTGCAGGCCGCGGTTGGT
>JAYVMG010000479.1:0-2782 GCA_043759095.1 Acidobacteriota bacterium
CACCCACTCGCACCCCTTGATCCAGCATCACGACGATGCTAGCGTCGTCCTCCGCGATGGGGCGGTACGCCATTCGCACTCGTTGATTCATCGGAGCGCCCGCGATTCTGCGAGACGCGCTCCAGATGGAGATCACGATGCAGCCGCAAACGCTTGATAACAGAGTAGAAAGACTGGAAACGCGCGTGACCGCACTGGAACAACTACCCGCCAGGATGGACGCCTTCGAATTGCAGCTTTCGCAATTCCGAGATGAAGTGCGCGCTGAATTTTCTGCGACGCGCGGAGAGACGCGGGCCGGCGACGAGATGGTAGTCCGGACGCTGCGCGAGGAAATCCGTGCCGGCGACGAGGCCGTCATCCGGACGCTGCGCGAGGAAATCCTCGCCGGCGACGAGATGGTCATCCGGACGCTGCGCACAGAAATCCGCGAGGTCGACGAACGGCTATCCACCCAGATGCGTGTGCAGCACGAGGAACTATCCACCCAGATGCGCGTACTGCATGAAGAGGTCCTTTCGCGCGTGGCTTTGATTCAGGAGTCTTTGCCCCGGCGAAGAAAACAACGGCAGTAAGATAGGCGCGTGATTCAGCGATTGCTCCTGTTGCTCGCGACCGCGCTTGCTCCCGCCGCCCAGACTCCCGCTACCGTCGACTTTCAGCGCGACGTGCAGCCCATCCTCCGCGAGCACTGCGTCGGCTGCCACGGACCCGAGCTACAGATGAATGGCTTCAGGCTGGATCGCCGCGCGGACGCGATGCGCGGGGGCACGCAAACCAACATCGGACCGGGCAACGCCGACGGCAGCAGAATGTATCACCGCGTGGCGGACGACAGCGTCGGGCCCCGGATGCCGCCTGCGGGTCCACTCGGTGCGAGCCAGATTGAGATCATCAGGCAGTGGATCGACGAGGGAGCGCTGTGGCCGGATGCCGCGTCCGGCGAGACGCCGTCGCCGCCGGCTGATCCTGATGCCATGCGCCTGATGACGCTGATTCGTCAGGACGATCGGCGAGCGGTTGACGATCTCCTGCGTGCGCACCCGCGCGCCGCGACCGCGCGCGGCACACACGGATCCACGTCGCTGATGTCGGCCGCCCTGTACGGTGACGCGGCGCTGGTCCAACAACTGCTGACCGCTGGCGCCGATCCCAACGCGGTGAACACCGCCGGCGCCACCGCGGTCATGTGGGCGGTGCCCGACGTGTCAACGCTGCAACTCCTGCTGGACGCGGGCGCCGACGTGAACGTCCGATCGGAGGATCGCCGATCCGCCCTCGTCATCGCGAGCGGCACGGTTGGCGCCGCGCCGGCGTTGAGGCTGTTGCTCGAGTACGGCGCGGATCCGTCCTCCTGGCAGGCGAGCGACGTGTCGCCCATCCGCGAAGCCGCGCGCGTCGATGATGTGGAGATGTTCCGCGCGTTGCTGGAGTACGTCGGCGGGCCGAAGAGCGCCGGGGTTCCCTCGGCGACCTTCCTGCGGACGAACTGTTTCAGCTGCGCTCAACTCGCAGGCGTTGCCGGCAGCGGACCGCTGGCGCGGGTTCCGCCGCCGCCAGGCGCCGAGTCCACGGCGCCACGCTACGATCCGGGCCGCTCGGCGAGACCGACGCCGGTGGGCGCCACGGCGGCGACGCCGGCCACGATTCGCACGGCCGTCGAGCGCAGCCTCCCGCTGCTGCAGGACGTCGGCACGGCGTTCATCACGCAGACCGGCTGCGTGTCCTGTCATCACAACAGCCTCGTGTCGATGGCCGTTGCGGCTGCGCGCGCGCACGGTTATGCGGTGAACGAGGCGACGTCGCAGGCGCAGTCGAGCACGATCGGGACGTACCTCGAATCGTGGCGCGATCGCACCGTGCAGAACCAGCCGATTGCCGGCGGCGCCGACACGATCAGCTATCTGATGCTGGGCCTGGCGTTCGACCGCTTTCCGCCGAACGAGGCGACCGATGCTCAGGCGATCTGGCTCAAGCGTCGTCAAGCGGCGGACGGGCGTTGGCCGATCGCCACGATCCGTCCGCCCATTGAGTCCAACGACGTGGCCGTCACCGCGATCTCGATGCGAGCGCTTCAGGTGTTCGCGCCGCCGTCCCGGCGCGTGGAATATGCGGCGGCCGTCGACCGCGCCCGTGCGTGGCTGACGACCGCTCAGGCGGACGAGACGGAAGAGCGCGCGTTCCGTCTACTGGGGTTGACGTGGTCGAAGGCGCCGCGCGACGTCATCGCGCGGGCGGCGCGCGATCTGCTGGCGATCCAGAAAGCCGGCGGCGGCTGGTCGCAAACAGCGACGATGGCGAGCGATGCGTATGCGACGGGTGAAGCGCTCGTCGCCTTGCGCGAGAGCGGCGTGGTCCCACTGTCGGACGCCGCCTATCGAAAAGGGCTCGAGTTCCTGCTGCGCACGCAGATCGAAGACGGATCGTGGATCGTCGAAACGCGCGCGGTCCCGATCCAGGCTTACTTCGAGAGCGGATTTCCGTACGGCGTGAACCAGTGGGTCTCCGCGGCTGCAACCGCGTGGGCGACCACCGCGCTCGCGCTCGCACAATAACGCGTCAAGACCGGGAGAGTCGATGAATCGACGGACATTATTGGTACGTGCGGCATGCGTGGTGCTCGCGATCGGCGCCGTCGCGGCGCAGACCGCGCGCGTGATTCCGCGTCCGCCCGCGCAGGTGGGACCTCCGAAACCGGAAGACGGCAGCGCGGCGCCGGACGGCTACGCGCCGAGTCCCGAATGGCTGGGGCAGACGCGCGCACCGCGACCGGCAAAGACCG
>JAYVMG010000480.1:0-2781 GCA_043759095.1 Acidobacteriota bacterium
TACGGGATGGCGGCGGCCGCGCGATGCTGCAGCGCCAGGATCCGGCCGGCGAGCAGGTTCGCCCGGAAGTGGCGCGGCTCCAACGCAATCGCCGCGCGCAGCTCGGACAGCGCGTCGGGCACGCGATCGATCCGCGCATAGACCGACCCGAGCGAGTATCTGGCGTCGGCGAAGTCCGGCATCTTCGACGCCACGATCTCGAAATGCGATGCGGCGGCGTTCAGTTGGCCCGTCTCGTACAGCGAGACCCCGAGCTGGTAGTGGCCGATCATCTGCTCCGGTTCAAGGGCGACGGCCCGCGTCAGCGGGTCGATCGCGCGCGCGTATTGCCGCTGGCGGGTGCGCGCGACACCGAGCTGCAGCTGCGCGAGCGGGATGTCAGGTTCGGACGCGGTCACCCGCTCGAGGAGCGGGATGGCCTTCTGAAACGCGCCTTCTTCGACCGCGATGACTGCAGCGTGCAGAGCGTTGGCGATCGCGATGCGGTCCCTGGGATTGACCCCGCTGCCGGCCCGCGCCGAGGACCCGCTGACGTAACCGAGCGCGGCCAGCCGTTCCGCCACAGCCGGATCCACCCGCGGCGGAATCAACCCACCCGACCCACCCGGCCCACCTGACCGACTCGACGTCTTGATGAACTGCTCCAGCTCCGCCGACATGCCGTCGACGACGCGTGCGCGTGTCGATGCGAGGTTGTGAGACGCCGCGGGATCCGCCGCGGTGTCGTAGAGCTCGATCACGGGCGCACGTACGAAAAGAAAGTGATCGGCCCGCCAGGCGGCGAGCGGGCTCCAGCCAAACGCCTGACGCGGATAGTCGGTCTCGGCGTAAGCCGGTCGATCGTTCAGGGTCCGGCTCGATGGCCGGACCAGTGGCAGCAGCGATGCGCCCTGCATCGCCGGCGGCACCGGGAGGCCGGCCGCCTCGAGCAGCGTCGGCGCCACGTCGGCCAGGCGCACCTGGGCCGTGACGCGCACGCCTGCCGAGGCGCGTCGCGGCAAGCGGATCATCAGCGGCACCTGCAGCACTTCGTCAAAGAGCAGGACGCCGTGGGTGGACTCGCCGTGATCACCGAGCGCTTCACCATGATCGGCGGTGATTGCGACAACCGTCTCCGGTCCCGCAGCCTGGGCGAGCTTGCCCGCCAGCCGGTCGACCGACGCGATCTCGCCGTCGTAAGGCTCCGAGGCGAAGCGCCGCTTCAGATCCGCCGGCGGATCGTACGGATCGTGCGCGTCGAACAGGTGCACCCAGAGAAACCACGGTCCGGTCCCCGCCGTGCCCAGCCACTTCAGCGCGCGTGCCGCGACCTCGTCGCCGCGGCGTTCGACCGAGTGATAGCGGTCTTCGCCCGGGCGCTGCAGCCGGAACCCCGCGTCGTAGCTGCCGAAGCCGCGCTCGAAGCCGGGGGCGGTGCCGCTTTGCGGGTCGAGGATGATCGAACCGACGAACGCGGCGGTGCGATAGCCGGCGTCGTGCAGCGTCTGAGGCAGATACGGCACGCCGGACGGCAGTGGTGTGCCGAAGGCATTGACCCGATGAAACGGCGGAAACGTGCCGCTGAGGATGGTGGCGTGCGACACCGTGGTGATCGGCGCCTGCGAGAAGGCGCGCGTGAACACGATTGAGTCACGCGCGAGCAGGTCGAGGGCCGGGGTCAGGCCCCGCGTCGAACCGAGGAATCCCATCCGGTCGGCGCGGACGGTGTCGAGCGTGATGAGAAGGATGTTCGGTCTCGTCGGCGCTCGCGGAACGGCGAGCGCGGCGGCGACGAGACCGACGCCGGCGAAGCGTCTGAGAATCAGAACAGTACTTTAACGGCCCATTGCATGGCGCGCGGGCCGCCTTGCGCAATTACCGGGTTCCCGCGGTCGACGTCCGGCGTCGACGCGATCGTGCCGAACAGGCTGCTGCGGACGCTGCTGCTCTGGAACGCGCCGAGGTTGACGCGGTTCGTCACGTTGAAGATCTCCCAGCGCGCCTGGATTCGCGATGTGCCGTGTAGCTTGAACTCTTTGAGGATGTTCACGTCCAACTGGATCAGTCCCGGCCGACGTCCACTGTTCCTGCCGCACGACCCGAGCGTGCCGTTCGCCGCCGTCGCATAGGCTTGCGCGGCGTTGGTCACGATCGATCGCGTGGTGTTCGCATCGGGGAACAGATAGCTCGGATCGTAGTTGTAGATCGGATCGGCGAGGCAGTTCGCGCGCTGCCAGCCGGTATTCTGGCCGGACCTATCGAACGAACCGACGCCCGGCGTGAACGGCCGGCCCGAGAGCATGTCCAGCACCGTGCCGATCTGGAACGGGCCGCCGCCGAGCTTTTCACCGCCCGGAATGGCGTAGCTGCCGCCGATGTTGAAGTTGTGGCGGACGTCGAAGTCGCACGGGCCCTTGTTGTTCGACGGATCGTACGGGTTGTCCGCCTGCGAGCCGACCGGGGTGCGGTTCGCCGAGCTGTAGTCCTCGCACTTCGACAGCGTGTAGTTGTACTGCGTGTTGATCCCGTGCCAGCTGTTCTGCCGATACGACAATTGCATGCTGTTGTACCAGGACTGGCTGTCGTTGTTCAGCGAAATGATGCTGCGGTAATTTGGGAATGCGTTGTGGAATGGACGCAGCAGGTCGGTCGCGCCTTGGAACGACGAGCCCAGCGGCGGCGCGTTGAGCTGCTGCCGCCAGATCAGTCCCTGGCCGCGCGAGCCGACGTAGGACACCGTCACCGAGTTGTTGCGGAACAGCTCGCGCTGGAAGGTCGCGTGGAAGTAGTGATACCGCGGCA
>JAYVMG010000481.1:0-7359 GCA_043759095.1 Acidobacteriota bacterium
CAGGCGCCGCAGAGCATGCCGTCAATCTTCAGTACGCATTCCGCTCGGCTCACAACCAGTACCCCCGCGCCATAAACAGAAATGCGGCGATCGTCGACACCGCGGCGAGCCACTTGTTCCACGGCTGCGCCTGCAAGCGGATGTTCATCCAGACCGAAGCGGTCAGCAGGAAGCCACTCATGACGGCAAGAGCCGTGTGGTGACTCGCGAACACTTGCGCGAGGCCGGCCGCACTTCCGCCAGTCAGCGAAAAGATGGCAGGCCCCAGACAGCAGGGTCGCGTCAGAATCCCCGCTGCGCCGGCCATCACACTGGAGCCAGCCAGTCGCGCAGTCGAACCCAGCGTACCCGTCATTTCGTTTTGCTCGTTCCCTTGGATCGCTTCGAGTGGAAGTCGATCTGTAGCGGCACTATGTACTGCCCGTCAGATCCTGCGATGATTTGGCACAGGCCGCCGCAGGTTGGCTCCTTCACACCGTCCCACTTGGCGACCTCGCCGGCCAACGTATCTCGAAATCTGGCGAGCTGCTGAATCCGTTCATCGACGGCGGCAAGATGACGCCGCGCCAGATCGAGGACGTGAGAGCAGGGAGTCTTTCCCCCGCGACTGAGTTTCAGGATCTCCCCGATCTCGTCGAGCGAGAAGCCGAGCAGCTGCGCCTTCTTGATGAACCGTAGCTCTTCGACCGTCGTCTCCGCGTAATGGCGATACCCCGTCGCGGATCGCGGCGCCGGGGCCAGCAGCCCGACGCTCTCGTAGTATCGAATCGTCGGCGCGCTCAGACCTGCTCGCGCCGCGACATCCCCAATCCGCAATCCTGTCATCGCCACAGTAAACACCATCAAGTGGACTTGAGGGTCAAGCAGCAAATCTCGACATGCCCGAACCTGGGCCAAGGAGATCAACCGATGAAGACCAGGATTCTCACCCTCGCAACCGTCATCCTCGCAGTCGCTGCAACGGGCGCCTCCGCAGCTACCCGTGTCGTCGCCGCGGGTTGCTGCCCGCTCTGCAAGTAGTTTCGAGTCGTTGCGTGGGGCGCGCGTGTCCGCGACATGTACCTGTCCGATACCGATCACGTCGCGATCGATTTCGCCCTCCTGCACGACATCGAACCGGTGACCCCGCCCGCCTCGATCTAGACTCAGAAGTACGGACGCTAGTGCTATAGTCGGCGCCGCTTCGTCCCATCATCAAGGGAGGCTGACGTGCGTGCACGATCGATGCTGTTGGTTGTTCTCCTCGGACTCGGCCTCGCGAGTCCGCCGGTCGTCGCCGCGCAAACCACGGTGTTGCATCCTGGCGAATACGCCCCCGCCGACATCGCCTACGGCTCCCGCATTTACGACGCCCAGTGCACCACGTGCCACGGCGCGAACGGTGACGGCGTCGGTGGCGTCGATCTCCGCAGCGGCAAGTTTCGCAACGCGGTCACGGATCAGGATCTGACTCGCGTGATCACGACGGGCATCCAGGGCACCGGGATGCTCGCGTTCAAGTTCGATCCGTCCGAGATCACCGGGATCATCGCGTACATCCGCAACATGAACTCGTTTGACCGCGGTTCCGTGAACGCCGGCGATGCCGGTCGCGGACGAACCGTGTTCGACAGCAAAGGCGCCTGCGCCCGCTGCCATCGCGTCGGCATGCAAGGGTCGCGCGTCGCGCCGGACCTCAGCGACATCGGCGCCGCGCGCAGCCCGGCTTCACTCATGCGCTCGCTCACCGAACCCACCAGCCAGATGATGCCCATCAATCGCCCCGTGCGCATCGTCACGCGCGACGGCAAGGTGATCAACGGCCGGCGGCTGAACGAAGACACGTACACCGTGCAGATGATCGACGATCAGGAAAAGCTGATCTCGCTGACCAAGAGCGATCTTCGCGAGTTCGCGATCCTCGCCACATCGCCGATGCCGTCGTTCAAGACGACGCTCACGCCGGATGAACTGAACGACGTGGTGGCGTACCTGCTTTCGCTGAAAGGACGATGATCATGAACGCAAGACTAAAATCTCGCGCCACTTTACTGAAGTCGTGCGCCACTTTACTGAAGCCGTGCGCCACTCTACTGAAGTCGTGCGCCACAATAATCTTGCTGTTCGCGCTGGCCGT
Source organism: Acidobacteriota bacterium (assembly GCA_043759095.1). GTDB lineage: Bacteria > Acidobacteriota > Vicinamibacteria > Vicinamibacterales > CAVVIG01 > CAVQFC01. Next base: position 2,117 of record JAYVMG010000481.1, read on the forward strand.
GGCGGGCGTGCAGGCGCAGGTGGGATCCGATCGCCTGGTCAATGCCGCGAAGGAAGCGCGGAACTGGCTGATCTACTCCGGCGGCTACTTCAGCAACCGCTACAGCGCCCTTACGCAGATCACACCCGCCAACGCGAAAAACCTCGAGCTGAAATGGATGTATCAGGCCGCCGCCGCAGGCGCCTGGCAGACGACGCCGCTGGTGGTGGACGGCGTGATGTACCTGACGCAGCGCCCGAACGACGTCGTCGCGCTCGATGCGAAGACGGGACGCGTGTTCTGGATCTATCGGCACACGCTGGACCCGACCCAGATCGTCTGCTGCGGCGCGAACAACCGCGGCCTCGCGATTCTCGGCGACACGCTCTTCATGGGCACGCTCGACGCGCATCTCGTCGCGATCGACGCGAAAACAGGCCGGCTGATCTGGAATACGAAGGTCGCCGACAGCAAGGGCGGCTATTCCGTCACGCACGCGCCGCTGGTCGTGAAAGACAAAGTGATCGTCGGTGTCGGCGGCGGCGAGTACGGCATTCGCGGCTTCGTGGCGGCGTACGACGCGCGCAGCGGCAGGGAAGCGTGGAGGTTCAACACGATTCCCGCGCCGGGCGAGCCCGGCGGTGATTCCTGGAAGACATGCCAGCCAAAGACCGCGGACGCGTTCTGCGATCCCGAAGCGTGGAAGCACGGCGGCGGATCGGTGTGGGTCACCGGTTCGTACGATCCAGGACTCAACATGACGTACTGGGGCGTCGGCAACGCCGGTCCTGACTGGAACAACGAGCAGCGCCCCGGCGACAACCTCTACACCGACTCCGTCGTCGCGCTCGACGCGGATACGGGGCGGTTGAGGTGGCACTACCAGTTCACGCCGCACGATCAGTACGACTACGACTCCGTGCAAGTGCCGGTGCTCGCGGACATCACCTGGCGCGGCGCGCCGTTGAAGGCGATGGTCTGGGCGAATCGCAACGGCAATTTCTATGTGCTCGATCGTGAGACCGGGAAGTTTCTCGTCGGCAAACCGTTCGTGAAAGTGAATTGGATGGACACGTTCGACGAGCGCGGGCGCCCCAACCAGACGCCGCAGCCGTCGGGGATGCCCACGTGGCCCGGCAATCAGGGCGGCACGAATTGGTACTCGCCGTCGTACAGCCCGCACACCGGTCTCTTCTACGTCTCCGCGTGGGAAGGCTACGCGACGATCTTCGGAGGCACCCCTGTCGAATATCAGGAAGGGCGAAACTTCGGCGGCGGCGTCAATCGATCCTTCGTTCCGGTGCCAGGTGCGCCGGCGGTCCCCGGGATCCGCCGCGGTCCGATCAACAACTGGACTGAAGCCGCCGCCACGGGCGCCGTGCTCGCGCTCGACGCGGGCACCGGCGAGCAGAAGTGGAAGTTCCCGATGACCGACGTCACCGATAGCGGCATCCTGACGACGGCAGCGGATGTGCTGTTTACGGGGGGCCGCGAGGGTTACTTCCAGGCGCTGGACGCGCGAAACGGATCGCTGTTGTGGAAAGCGAGTCTGGGCGCGCAGATCGTCAGCGGTCCAATCACCTATGAAGTGGACGGCAAGCAATTCGTCACTGCGATCTCGGGTCTCTCGCTGTGCGTGTTCGGATTGCGTGAGTAAAGGAAAGCAAGTCGTGGGCACACGCTCGGCTCGCGCGCGCGCCGTGAAATGTGCTCAGGCCGGTGTGATATCGGTTTTCAAGAAGTCGTCGCCGACGAACAACAGGGAATCGTTCGCGACGGCAGCGGCGGCATAGGCCAGACAATCGCCGAAGTTGAGTCTGGCGGCATGGCGGCCTCGGCCGAACTGGAGAGACGCGTCGACGGCCGCATGCCACTCGCGTTCGCCGAATGGCACCACGGTGACGCCCAGCTCCTGCAGCAGCACGTCTACTTCACCCACGGCCTTCGTCTGGCGGCGACCCGCGAAGACCATACACGTCTCAACCAGCGTCGGCGTGCCGACGCGCACCTGATCGGCGGCGAGAATGCGGTCGACGAGGTCCAGGTGCCCGTATTCACCGAACAGGATCGCGATCAGCGCTGACGAATCGAGCGTCATACGCCGTCGGGGCCAAAGCCCAGGATTTCGTCTTCCTCGGCGGACGTCAGCCGGCGACCCAGCTGGCCCTCGGGCAGCGTCGGCCACACGTTCTTCTCGAGGAAACGCAGAACGCGGTCACGCCGTTGCGCGATCGACGGTCCTGTGAGCCGCCGTCGGCGCTCCTCGAGCGCCCGGCGGATCGCCTCCGTCTTCGATTCCCCCGCCAGCCGCGCGACTTCCGCGGCGAGGCGCTCCACCGCCGCGTTCTTCAGGTTCAGAGCCATGACTACACCATGGTAGACCAAACATAGTGTAAAGGTGTAGTCCTATTTTGCCGCATCCACGAGCGCCGTGTACGTGATCGCGCGCGAGAGATCTTCGTGATTGCAGCGTCACGATTCCCGAGAGATGTTTCTTGTCGACGATCCCCTGCATCGCCGTGTCGAATTCCTTCAGCATGAACTTCCCGGCGTTGTCGGCGACCACGGAGGCGATGGGCCGACCGCAGATGGTGATCGTGCAGCCCTGGTTCGACGAGCTGAAGGCGCGAGTCCCGCTCAAGTAACGCGCGGCTTCTCCTTTCGCTTCCGGCCATCGAGTCGCAGCGCTCCAGGCAACTCGCCGACGCTTTCAAGCGGCCACGCTGTAATGCGTTCATCCACGGGATAGCGGTGCCGGCCGGGATAGACGACCCACAAGTGATCGAGTGCGAGGTCGTCGATCGCCGTGCGCATCGACCGCGTGCTCGCTGGCGCCTCACTGAACTTCACTTCCACACCGTATCGCCGGCCGTTGACTATGAAGAACAGATCGAGCTCCGCGCCGCCGTGGGTGCCCCAGTAGTACGCCTCCGACGGCCGGACCGCCGCCAACACCTGTTCAATGGCGAACCCCTCCCAGGACGCACCGACGCCGGGATGTCCGAGCAGAGCCCGGCGGTCGTGCAAATCGAGCAGGCTGTGCAGAATCCCTGAGTCGCGCAGAAAGATCTTCGGCGCCTTGATCTGTCGCTTGCCGATGTTTGCGTGCCACGGCTGAAGTTGCCGCACCATGAACGTGCCGGTCAGGATGTCGAGATACGTCCGCACCGTCTTGTCGGAGAGGCCCATGGATCGCGCGAGCTCCGAGCCGTTCCACGTCTGGCCGTGGTAGTGCGCCAGCATCGTCCAGAAGCGGCGCATGGCCGTGGCCGGAATCGTGATGCCCAACTGCGGGATGTCGCGCTCGAGAAACGTGCGTATGAATCCCTCGCGCCAGCGGACGCTATCCCCTGACGACCGCGCGAGGTAGGCGCGCGGGAAGCCGCCGCGGATCCAGAGCCGCTCCCACGAATCTGCGCCGGCCTCCGCGAGGTCGAACCCCGAAAGCTCGACGAACTCGATGCGGCCCGCCAGGGTCTCCGACACGCCGCGGACCAATGTGGGTGACGCGCTGCCGAGCACGAGAAACCGAGGCGGTCGGACCGGGCGGTCCACGAGCACACGCAGCACGTTGAATAACTCGGGCCGTGCCTGAATTTCGTCGAGCACCACGAGACGCCGTTCGCGGCCGAGAACCATGTCCGGGTTCTCGAGGCGGCGAAGGTCGCCCGGCGACTCGAGGTCGAAGTACACAGCGCCGTGACGCCGCGCCAGCTGTCGGGCCAGGGTCGTCTTGCCGCATTGCCTGGGACCGAGGATCGCGGTGACGGGAGATCGGCGCAGCGCGGCCTCGATCTCGCTGAGGCGTCCGGACCGGTCACGTACGGCCACAACAGGAGACTATCATGAATATTCGGATATAGACTCCGAAATTACGCGGTCTTAGACGAATTAGTGTCCGAGCCAAAGAAGACCGGCCGATAGAGCAGCGAGCAGCCAGAGCGTGATGCTGATTTCCCGCCATCGCCCCGCGACGGCGTACAGCAGCGCGTGTAACAGGAATCCCCACAGGATGCCCTGCGTGATCGACAGCGTCAGCGGGATCAGCACCACCGTGACGAACGCGGGCAGGGCGTCCTCGATCGACGAGAAATCAATCGTCGAAATCGACTGGAACATCGAGACGCCGACGAGGATCAACACCGCGGCCGTCGCATAAGCTGGCACGGCCGCCGCGAGTGGTCCAAGAAAGAAGCACGGCACGAAGCAGAGCGCGGTCACGACCGACGCGCGGCCCGTCCGGGCGCCCATGCGAATCCCCGCGATGCTTTCCACGTACGCGGTGCCAGGCGACGTACCCGCCAGCCCGGATCCCAACGTTGCGATCGCATCGACGATCAAACCGCGGCGGAGGTTGATGGGGCGGCCGCCCGGATCCGTGAGCCCGGACGCCGTTGCCACGCCGATGAATGTGGACAGCGAATCGAACAAATCGGTAAAGAAGATAGCGACGATCGCCGGCAACAGCGCCAACTTCAGCGCGCCGAGGATGTCGAGCTTCAGAAACGCCGACGAGAAGTCCGGTGCACTGATCAACGCGTCCGGCGCCTTCGCGTAGCCCAGCGTCCACGCCAGCGCGGTCACCGAACAAATCGCCGCGAGGAACGCCAGCGGATTGTTCCGCCGCATCAGCGCCACCGCGATGAGGATCCCCAGCAGCAGGAACGCGGCGCGGTGGTCGAGCGCGCCCATGCGCACGAGCGTCGCGGCGTCGCCGACGATCAGCCCGGCGTTCCGCAGGCCGATGAACGTGAGCAGGAGTCCGATGCCGGCAGCGGCGGCTTTTCGAAGCGCCGGAGGAATGGCTAGCGCGATGTGTTCTCGCAGTGGTGTGGCCGATACGAACAGAAATAGGACGCCCGACCAGAACACCATGCCGAGCGCCGTCTGCCACGGCACTTTCCCCTGCAGAATAATCGTGAACGCGAAGAACGCGTTCAGCCCCATCCCCGGCGCCACCGCAAACGGCAGGCGCGCGTAGAGTCCCATCAGCAGCGTCATGCTGCAGGCGATCAGCACCGTCGCCGTCATCGCGCCCGAGAACGGCATGCCCGTCCCTGGCGTGGAGAGAATGCCGGGATTGACGACGACGATGTACGCCATCGTGAAGAATGTCGTGACGCCGCCGATCACGTCGGCGGACAGCGCGCGATCACGTAGAGCGTGAGGCTGAGTCATGGAGGTGCGCGCATGCTACCATCCGCGCGTGACGCTCTGGCTTGCTCGTAGGGGCGGACCTGTGTGTCCGCCCCTGGGCCGACACG
>JAYVMG010000482.1:0-7346 GCA_043759095.1 Acidobacteriota bacterium
CAGACCCTCGTCGCAGCGCTGCTGAAACATCGGCGCGAGCGCGTCCGGTGGTACGCGTGGTGGTCGCGATACGAAGTCGCATCGAATTCGCCGTCCGGCGGCATCGAAGTACTCGAAGTGGCTGGACCACCCGCCCTGGAGCCATCGTGTATCCAGCGGCGCCGCGGGCCGATGTCGCGCGCCGTGATCCGAAAGGACGGTCAAGACCCGATCGCAGGCGTTCTGATCGTCTCGAACAATCCAGTCGCCGTCCTTGCTCATGATCGCGAGCCGGTAATACACGACGGCTTGTCCCGAGGACAGCGCCGCGACGGGGCCATGCGCATTGAATTCCCGCGTCAACTCGAAATAGACGTTAGCCACGCTGGCGTCGAGTATACGGCGGCGACCCGTAGGTGTTACATTTCCCTCCCATGACGCCTCGAACTCCCTATACGGCCGATCTTGCTGGCCGCGAACCGGTCAGTGCGATGCGGGACACGACCGCCCGCATTCGCGCCGTCGCCGGCGACTGGCGCCCCGACGAGTTCGAACGCAGCTACGCGCCGGGGAAATGGGACGCGCGGAAGATCCTGATTCACCTCGCGCAGAGTGAGATCGCGCTTGGCTATCGCGCCCGGATGACGCTCACCTCACCCGGCTATCTGGCGCAGTCATTCGATCAGGATCAGTGGATGTCCATTGAGGCAGGTAGGTCAGGTGGGTCGCGTGGGTCGGGCTTGCCCGCCGAAGCGCGAAGCGCGAAAGCGGGTGGGTGCAGCGGCCACGACGCGCTCGATGCGTTTCTCGGCCTGGCGGCGATGAACATCGCGTTGTTCGCGTCGCTGTCCGATGCCGATCGCGCCATCATGCTCTCGCATCCCGAGTACGGCTCGCTGACGATCGACTGGATCGTCCACCAGATGGCCGGCCACCAGATACACCACCTCGGACAGCTCGACGAGATTGCGACTCGCTAAGGGTCTGGTGGGTCGCGTAGGTCTGATGGGTCGGGTGGGTCTCGTAGGTCGGACGCGGACGTGATCTGAACGTACAAAAAAAAGGCGGGAGAGTTTCCCCTCCCGCCCCGACTTACCCATCTGACTTACCCGCCCTACTAGACCGACCTGACCTACTAGACCTACGCGGCCTACCAGGACCTACCCGGCCTCTTAGAACGAGAACCTGAACCCGAGTTGGCCGACACGCTGTTCCGGGCGACGGAAGTCGCCGGAGTAGGTCGTCGGCTGGAGCAGCGCCGGATCGGACGCGCCGGTGGACGGCACCTGGACGCGAGCACGGAAGCCGCTCGGGTTGACGTCGTTGAACAGGTTGAACACTTCGGCCAACACATTCAATTGAGCGCGACCGCCGAGATGGAACATCTTCGACATGCGGATGTTCATCTGCTGTTGCGATATGCCGCGGCCGCAGTTCACCGTATCGCAGCTGCCGATGTCCTTGAACGTGGTCTTGCCGGTGGCCGCGTCAAACGAGTCGACCGCGTAGGCGCGCGCCGGAATGTCGTTCGCGTCGCCGTCCCGGTTGAGGTCGCGGCCGTCGACTAATGCCACCGGCAACGCCGAACGGAACAGGTAGATCGGCGACACTTGGACTCCGCCAGGCAGCTCAAAGGTTGCCGAGAGGCCGACGCGGTGCCGCGCGTCCGTGTCGGTGGTCGGGCCGTTTTGCACCGGCGCATCGAACGGATTGTTCGGATCCTGGATGTTCGCGGAGTTGAGCTGATCGACTGACGTGCCAATCGTGCTCTTCGCGTTCGCCAGGGTGTATGAGGCGGTGAACCCGAAGCGGTTCGCCAGGCGCCGCCTGACGCTGGCAATCATGGCGTCGTAGCTGCTCCTGCCGACGCTGAGCGCCGGGCGGTTGCCGGCGCTGTTCGGGCTCAACGGCGTCGGCAGCAGCGCCGAGATGCGGCGGATCGTTGTGCCCGGGATGCGCTGATTCAGGCGCGGACGCGTGTTCAGATCTCGCCCTTGCGAATCGACGACATCGACGTTGAAGACGGTGTTGGCGTTCAATTCGTGCGACCAGCCGAGGTTGGTCTGCCTCTGATAGGGCATCTGCAGCAGCGGATCCACATACTGGCCAATAAACGGGGCGCCGCCCGTCGCCTGGTTCAGGCTCGAGATGAGGGATAACGGCTGGCCGACCCTGAAGAACGTGCCGTCGGGGTTTTTGATGCCGGACGACACGTCGACGTTGAACACGTTGCCGAAGCCCTGGCCGGTCGCGTCGGAGGCGGCGAACAGGACGTTCGAGTTGGTGTAGCCGACGTCGGTGTAGATGCCCCATCCGGCGCGGACGACGTCCTTGCCGTTGCCTCTGACGTCGTAGACCAGCCCGATGCGCGGCTGAAAGTTGTTCTTGTCGATCGTCGGGTCCGACGCGAAGTGGTTGAGCTGTTCGGCAACCGGCGCCGGGAGCGAGTTGAACTTGCCGGCGATCGCGGCGTTCCGGATCAGCACGAAGTTCGGGTTCTTCGACTGGTCGAGGTTGAACCCCGAGATGACGTCGTAACGGAGGCCCCAGTTGATCGTCAGTCGGTCGGACACGCGCCAGTCGTCCTGCATATAGGCCGCGAACTGCTTCAGCGGAATGTTCGCGCTCGAATCACCGTCGCTGATCGTCACGCTCGAGAGTGGTCCAGTCAGCGTGTTGTCGACGTGGGCGTAGAAGGGCGCGCCCTTGCCGGTGTTGAACGTGACGAACAGGCGCGGCTCGTTGATGAAATTGGCGCCGACCTTGAAGTCGTGGCCCAGGCCGCCGTGGCCGGTGACGTGCCACGAAAAGTCGTCGCGGAACTGATACTTCTTCTGGGCCGTCGTCTGCGGCGTGTTGCCGTTGGCGCCGATGGACACGCCGTTCGGGAAGCTCTCGTTCGGCGCGCTGCTGCGCGAGGCGATGAAGTTGTTGAAGTCGGCGTACTGGAAGATGAACTCGTTCAGCTTCGAACCGCCAACCACCCAGTTGTGGTTCAGGTTGATCGAGTTGAGGTCGTTCGCGCTGTCGCCCCAGTTGTCGAACGTGCTGTTGACCGCCGCGTTGTACGGTTGCGTGTTGTTGTTCCGGCTGTAGCGCACCGACAAATACTGCGAGGCGTTCAGGTTGGCCGTCATCTTCACGGTGAAGAGGTTCTCGACATACGGCACCGCGAAGACGCCGTCCTTGCTCGGGAACAATCCCAGCGTGTTGACCACCTGGGTGGTGTCCTGCTGCGTCCGCTCGACCGCAGCAAAGAAGTGCGCCTTGTCCTTCGCCAGCGGTCCGCCGAAACTGCCGCCGAACTGGTTGCGGCGGTAATCCTGCTTCGCAACACCCTTCCCGCCGTCGGCAAGCGTCTCGTTCTCGGTCTGCGCGTTCATCGACTTGTCGCGGAAGTCTTCGAAGAAGCTGCCGGACCACAGGTTGGTGCCGCTCTTGGTGACCACGCTCAACACGCCGCCGTTGCTGCGGCCGTACTCGGCCTTGAAGCGCTGGGTCTGGAAGTTGAACTGCTCGACGGCTTCGAGCGGGAACGCTTGAAGAATCCCGCCGACGGTGTCGTCGTTGTTGTCGCCACCGTCGATCTGGTAATTCACGTTGCGGCCGTTGCCGCCGTTGATCTGCGGCGCGTACTGTGTGCTCTTCGTTGGATCGGTATGGAAGGCCAGACCCACGCCCGGAATCGTGGCCGCGAGGTTCGCGAACTGACGACCGTTGAGCGGCAGGCTTTCGATGGTTTTCACGTCAATGATCGCGCCCACCGAAGACGATGTCGTCTGGATGAGCGGCGTGGCGCCGGTCACCGTGATCGTTTCGGCCAGCGCCGCAATCTGCATCGGGAAGTCGATGGCGACCGATTGTCCGAGGTTGACTTCGACGTCCTTCTTCGAGACCGTCTTGAAGCCCGACAGTTCGGCGGTCACCTCGTAGATGCCGACAGGGAGTGCGGACAGCCGGTACAGGCCAGCGGCATCGGTCGCCTCAGTGCGGGTGAACCCCGTCGACGGGCTCTTGGCCGTCACCGTCGCGCCGGGAACTGCCGCTCCCTGCTGATCGAGCACGCGGCCCGTGACGGTGCCGGTGGTCTGCTGTGCGAACACCGATGCGCACGTGAGCAGCAGAATGATTGCCGCTCCAAACAATTGCCTTCTCATCCAACGCCTCCAAAATGTCAAAAACTATGACGCTTCCATTTCGAACAGTGATCGATTTCGATCGCAATGTGCAAACGGAACACCAAAGTGTACTTGGTTCTTATGGCAGGGCCAACTCCTTTTCGCAGCTGCAATTGTGGGGATATTCCGTCGCCCGCGAACTCGCGAAAAACCATGAAACCGTATGAATGTCTGTGAATGCAATCCGACAATTTGGATTACGGGCGCTACTGAATACTTCTGAGAAGGCGCTCGACTTCTGAGCGCTGCGGGGCGGCTGGCGGGAGGCGGGCCAGCAGTTCACGCGCGGCGGAGGCCGCTTCGACGCGGCGCCCGGACTTGGCGTACGCGACTGCCAGATTGAAGCGCGCTTCATCGAGACCGGGATCTGCCGCGATCGCGGCCGACAGCGACTTGATGGCGCCGGGAAGATCGCCTTTTGCCGCCTGCAGCACGCCAAGGTTGGCGATTACGGTCGGATTGTCGGGCTCGATCCGCCGCGCCTCAGTCAATGCCCTCTCGGCGCCGGCAAGATCGCCGCGCCGGCCCAGGCACGTCGCGAGGCCGAGGTGTACGTCAGCGCTTGGCAGGCCCGCGGTCGCGGCCGCGTGAAACGCCGGCTCCGCGCGCGCGCAGTCGCCCGCCTGGAGCCGCGCGTATCCGAGACGCAATTGCGCCTGACCATTGCGCGGATCTTCTTGGACGATGGCTTCAAGGGCATTGAGAAGCGCGGCGCCCGACAGTTCGCCCGAGGTGACCTGCGCGATTCTCGCCGCGAGTTCGCGGCGGGTCTTGGGATCAGGCCGCTGAGAGTTGAGAGTTGAGAGCTGAGAGCTGGTCGATGAGCCCGAGCTGTAGCCGAGAGTTCTTAACCGCTGGGCGGCGTCGCTGTTCACCGACGACCCGTTCGCGTTCAACGAATCCGATGAGTACCGGCTCACGCGCGTCTCGAGTCCTCGCGCGACCGATGACTGCGCCGTCATTGCGTTGGTCTGCTCGCCGGGGTCAGATTCGACGTTGAAGAGCTCCGGCGTCGGCGCGGCGATCAGTTTCCACGCACCGGATCGCACGGTGCGCAACGGCGCCCAGCCGAATTCGACGAGCGGTGCGAACGACTCGGCGTACAGCTCGCGCTGCGGCAGGGGCGTCCGCGCGAACGCCGGCGAGAGGTCGATGCCGTCCACGTCACCCATCGTCGCACCCAGCGCGCGCATCACCGTGGGCGCGACGTCAGCCAGCGTCACTGGCTCGGTCACGCGCGTGCCGGCGGGAATCCCGGGCCCGCGCATCAGCAGCGGGACGTGCAGCGTCGTGTCGTACACGAAGATGCTGTGCGCATACTCGCCGTGCTCCCCGAACGCCTCGCCGTGATCGCCGGCGGCGACGACGAGCGTGTTCGCTATCGACGGCCCGAGCGCGGCGATCAGCCGGCCGATCTCGCGGTCTGCGGTCGCGATTTCATCATCGTACCGATCGATTGCGGACCGGGCCGATGAGGGATCACCGTAGGGCGCGTGGGGCTCGAAGAGATGCACCCAGAGAAAGAACCTCTCCTGAGACTTGAGACTTGAGACCTGAGACTTGGTGGTGAGCCACGCGATGGCATCGTTGACGACGTCGGCGGCGGGGCGTTCGTTGGCGAGTCGGCCATCAGCGCCGCGGGGAAGGTGATCGCCGTACACATCGAATCCGCGGTTGAGGCCGAACTGGTGGTCGAGCGGAAACGCGGCGACGAACGCGGCGGTCGCAAACCCCTTCGCGTGCAGCTCGGTCGCGAGTGTTGCGACCGCCGGCGAGATCTTCAAACCGTTGTCGCGCGCGCCGTGCCCTGGCGGATACCGGCCGGTCAGCAGCGTTGCATGCGACGGCAACGTGATCGGCGCCGCCGTGTAGGCGCGATCGAACCGCGCGCCGCCGTTGGCGAGCGCGTCGAGCGCGGGAGTACGTCCGCGAGCGTACCCGTACGCGCCGACGTGATCGGCACGCAGCGTGTCGATGGTGATAAGAACCAGATTTCTGGCTCGCGCCTGCGAAGGCTCTGGCGCTCGTGAGCACGCTAAGCTGAACAGGGCTGAGAACAGAAAGCTTAGGGCTAGCAGCAAGGGCGCCAAGCCTTGTGTCGAGCCCTGAGCCCTGAGCCTTAAGCCCTGGCCCCGTTTCATCGCGCCGTTCCGATCGAGGCGAGCAGTTTCGCGGCCGCCTGTTTTTCCCGCTCGTGGCCGCGCGTGGCGAGCACGGCTCGATAGGCGTCGGCGGCGCGCCCTGTCTGTCCGCTCTGCTGCAGGGCGATCCCGAGATTCAACCGCGCTTCGACCAGATCAGGCGCTGCGGCCACGGCGCGTTCGAACCAGGGCGCGGCGTCCGCGGGGCGGTTCGCTTCGACGAGCAGCACACCAAGTCCGTTGGCGGCGTCGGCGGTCCGTGGGTCGACATCGAGCGCGCGGCGATACGCCTGCTCGGCGGCGACGCGATCGCCGGTCGCGCGGCGCGCGTTGCCGAGGTTGGCCCAGTACGAGGCGTTGTTGGAGTCGAGCGCGGTCGCGCGCTCGAACGACTTCACCGCGTCGGCGGCGCGGTCGCCGTCGATCGCCAACAGCCCAACGCCATTCAGCGCGAGGGCGCTGTTCGGTTCGAGCGTCAGCGCCGCCTGATCCGCGCGCAGCGCCTCGTCGCGCAGCGCCTTCGCGCGCGGACCGCTCGTCGCGTTGGCCGCATCGCGCGCGGCCACCGCAAGATCGTGCAGCAGCATCGCGTCCGTCGACCAGCGCGCGGCGGCCTGCCGGTACACGGTCAATGCCGCGTCCATCTGCCCCGCCTCCTTCAACGCCTTCGCGTACATCGTCTGGATCACGGGTGCGCCGCCGTTGGACGCCGCCAGCGCGCGGAGCGCAGGCAGCGCGGCAGGACGATGCGCATTGAGCGCGGCGAGCGCGTCCTCGAATTCGTTCCACGTCGCGATTCGCGTGGCCGGACTCGGCGCGCCAGACGCAGACCCCGGCTGCGCCGAGCTGGCGACGTAGCCGAGCGAGCGAAGCCGCTCCTGCGTTTCCGGAGAAATGGCGCGCGCGCCCGATGCCGCAGCGCTCGCATGAATCGCGTCAGCGCGTGCCGCCATCGCGGCGCCGACGGAGGCCTGCGCTGCCGCGACGTCGTGCTCCTGACGCGGATCGGCGCGCACGTCGTACACCTCCGTCGCCGCGCCGGCGCGAA
>JAYVMG010000483.1:0-2761 GCA_043759095.1 Acidobacteriota bacterium
CATCAGGTCGAGCGTCGCCAGCGCGAGAACTTTCGTGGCATTGACGATGTCGTCGATGCGGCAGAATTCGTCGGGCTGATGCGCCAGCTCGAGTTCACCCGGACCGTAGGCGACACAGTGCGGGATGCCGGCAATCCGTGTGATGTGCTTGTGGTCGTACGTGCCGGGGCTGGCAATCAATTCCGCCCGCCGTCCGAGGACGCTGTGGATCGAGTGCTCCAGCGCCGCGATTACGGGCGAATCACCCGGCGTCCGAACCGGATGCACGACCATCAGATCGCGGACGTCGAACCGGACGCCGTTCGCGTGAGCCATGACGCGCTCCACGAGGTCTGCGATCTCCTGCTTTGTCGCGTCGAAGCCTTCCTCGATCAGGAAGCGCCGATCGAACACCGCGCGGCACAGGTCAGCGACGCACGGCGTCTGGATGCCATCAACCGGCTGGCCGCCCTCGATGCCGTTGACGTTGATCGTCGCGTGTCGCGCACCCGGCGGCACGACGGGCACGTCCGTGCGTCGTGACGCCAACGCCGGCATCAACTCCTCGCGCACCGACTGCAGCAGCCGCCCCATACCCTCGATCGCGCTGACACCAAGAAACGGCATGCTGCCGTGGCCCATCCGCCCGCGCGCAGTCACCTCGAACCAGTACACGCCGCGATGTCCGACGCAGATCCGATCAACATTCAGCGGCTCGGGGATGATCACAAAATCTGTCCGGCCCTTCGCGATTCGTCCGCGCTCGGCCAGATACGCGACGCCGGCGAAGCCGCCGCTTTCCTCGTCCACGGTCCCGCTGATCTCGATCGTGCCCGGCAACCGGATGCCGGCGCGCTCGATCGCTTCCGCCGCAAACACCGCGGCCGCGATGCCGGCTTTCATATCGCACACGCCGCGTCCGTAGATCTTCCCGTCGCGCACCAGGCCGCCGAACGGCTCGACGGTCCAACCGCCGCCGGCGGGGACCACGTCGATGTGGCCGTTGAGGTGCACGACCTTGCCGGGTCCGCCGCGCCGCGATCCGATGACGTTCACGCGCGGATGCTGCGCCGTATGTTCGGAACGTCCCTCGGCCGCGATGTACTCGACCTCGAACGCGCGGCGCTTCAGAAAGTCGCCGAGAAAACGCGCGCACGCCTCGTACTCCTCGCCCGGTGGGTTCACGGTGGGAATTCGCACGAGGTCCGCCGTGAACTGGACGATTTCATCCTCGGCCCGGTCGACTTCGGTCAGGATCCGATCGGCGCTGTGCATGGAAGCTATTGTTGTCCGAAAATATCGACGGTAGAGTGAGGAACCATGAAGAGCATCACGATTGGCACCTTGGCCTGCGCGATTTTGGCGTTGGCGGGACTGCAGGCGCAGAGCTCGCGAACGCCGGCGGCGCCTGCCGCCACGAACACCACCATCACGGCTGTTGACGGACTGAAGGTCGGGAGCTTCACGTTGCCAGGCGGCACGACCGGCTGCACCGTGATTCTGGTGGACGGCGAAGGTGTCCCCGGCGGTGTGTCGCAGCGCGGCGGCGCGCCCGGCACGCGCGAAACGGATCTGCTCAACCCGCTCAACATGGTCGACAAGGTGAACGCCATCGTCCTGTCTGGCGGCAGCGCATTCGGCCTCGATTCCGCCACCGGCACGTCGAAGTGGCTCGAGGAACACAACATCGGCTGGGACGTGCGCGTCGCGAAAGTGCCGATCGTGCCGGCGGCGATTCTGTTCGACCTGTCCATCGGCAACAACGCGAAGAACCACCCCGGCGCAGATTGCGGGTACAAAGCGGTCGAGGCCGCGACGACCGCGCCTGTCTCGATGGGCTCGGTCGGCGCAGGCGCCGGCGCGACAGTCGGCAAGATGGGCGGACCAGGCGCCTCGATGAAAGGCGGTCTCGGCAGCGCGGCGCTGCGCATGCCGAACGGCCTGGTCGTGGCCGCGATCGTCGCGGTCAACGCCGCGGGCGACATCCTGGACCCCGACACTGGCAAGGTGGTCGCCGGGGCGCGCAATCCTGACGGCTCGTTCGCCGATGCGCGCGCGCTGCTCCGGAGCGGCGCGCTCATGCAGCGCCGCGGCGCAGCTCCGCGTGCGGTCGAGAACACAACGATTGGCCTCGTGGCCACGAACGCCAAGCTCACCAAGGCCGAAGTCAGCCGCATGGCGCTGATGGCCGACGATGGGTATGCGCGCGCGATCTTTCCGTCGCACACGATGGGCGACGGCGACACCGTGTTCTCGCTCGCGACCGGCAGGTGGACCGGTCAGGCCGACGTATCGCTGATTGGCGCACTCGCTGCTGACGCCATGGCCAAGGCGCTGGTCGAGGCCGTCACGCAGGCCACCGGTCTCCCGAATATCCCGGCGGTGCGGGATCTGAAGAAGTGAACCTGCACCTCGCACTGCTGCTCGCGTACTCCGCAGGCCTCGTGGGGCTCGGGTTGTGGATCGGGCGGAGTGTCAAGGGCGCGAAAGATTTCTTCGTCGCCGGCCGCGCGCTCGGCCCGGGCCTGATCTTCTCCACGATGCTCGCCGCGAACATCGGCGCTGGCTCCACGGTCGGCGCCACCGGTCTCGGATACCGGGACGGTCTCTCGGCATGGTGGTGGGTCGGATCGGCGGGCGCCGGTTCATTGATCCTTGCGTTCTGGATTGGACCGGCGATGCGACGCCTCGCCGCCGCGCACGATCTGCGGACGGTCGGCGATTATCTCGAGCGGCGCTACGGCCCCAGTGTTCGAGGGATCATCGCGCTGCTGCTCTGGGC
>JAYVMG010000484.1:0-7339 GCA_043759095.1 Acidobacteriota bacterium
CTTACGATCCCGTCCCGCTTGGCTGCGTCATCGCCGCATGCACGAGCGCAAGAAGCGCCACGCACGCGGTATCCGTGCGAAGCGTTCTCGGACCCATACCGACGAGATGGAAGCCGTGCGCTTCCAGCAGGCCGAGTTCGAACGCATTCCAGCCACCCTCCGGCCCGACGGCCAGCAGCAGGCGTTCTTCACGGCTCTCCCGCGCGACGGTGGAGGCGGTCTGCGTCGCTGCCGGGTCGGCGACGAGTCGGACGCCGCGATCGAACAGGCGATCGAGTTCGTCCTCAACCAGCACTTTGAATTGCCTATGGATCGACACGCTCGGCAGCCGCGTGTCGCGGGCCTGCTGCAGTCCTTCGATGAGCAACGGCCTGTACGTGTCCGGCGCAAGGATGTGCGTATCGAAATACGGACGCTCGACCCGTTCCGCGTTGGTCAGGATGATCTGCCCGACGCCGACCGCGGCGATCTGCGCCCAGAGCCGCCGCAACACCTTCGGCCGAGGCACCGCGAGGAGTAGATCCACACGCGGCCGCGACGGCGTATCCGGCTCGAGCGCGCAGCGCATCGTCACCACGCCGTCGTCGATCGACTGCACCGTGCCAACGCCACGAGGGCCATCGAGCACGCCGACGCGTACCTGATGCCCCGGCGCGATCTTCAGGACGTTGATCAGATGTGCGGCGCGCGCGTCCGACAGGCTGACGTCGCCGGAGTCAGCGACTTCACGGCGCTCGAGGACGATCAGGTTCACGGCATGGGTGCGCGATGGATCAGCGCGCACTCGAGGCTGTCCACCAGCGCCTGCAGGCTGGCTTCGACGATGTTTTCGCTGACGCCGATGGTGCCCCACTCGGTCACGCCGTCGCTCGACTGAATCAGCACGCGCGTCGTCGCGGCGGTGCCGGTCGTGGAGTCGATGATGCGGACTTTGTAGTCGGTCAGGCGGACGTTGTGCAGTTGCGGATAGAACGTGACGAGCGCCGCGCGCAGCGCCGCGTCGAGCGCGTTGACGGGACCGTCGCCGTCAGCGACCGTGTGCGCGCGTTCGTGGCCGACACGAACCTTGACGGTGGCTTCGCAGATGGACGTCGCGCCCTCGGATCGCATCGACACGTGATAGGCGTCGATGGTGAAGGGCGGCGGCGTGTTCGAGAGCACGCGGCGAATCAACAGCGTCAACGAACCGTCGGCCGCCTCGAACTCGTACCCGCGATGCTCCAGATCCTTGATGTTCGCGAGCATCGTCTTCAGGTGAGCCGCGTCGTTTGCCAGGTCGAATCCCAGCTCCTTCGCTTTCATCAGGATGTTGCTGCGGCCGGCGAGATCGCTGATCAGGACGTGGCGTGTGTTGCCGACCGACGCCGGGTCGATGTGTTCGTAGCTGCTGAGCACCTTCGCCACAGCGTTCACATGCGTGCCGCCCTTGTGCGAAAACGCCGACGCGCCGACCCACGGCAGGCGCGGGTTCGGGCGCAGGTTCGCCGTCTCGTCGACAAACTGCGACAACTCAGTGAGCAGCGGCAGCGAGGCTGCCGGCACGCCGCGCTTCTGCAGCTTGAAATGGAGGATTGGGATGATCGACGTGATGTTGCAGTTGCCCGTGCGCTCCCCGTAGCCGTTGACCGTGCCCTGCACATGCGTCGCGCCTGCGTCGATGGCGGCGAGCGCGTTGGCCACACCAAGCCCGATGTCGTCGTGCGTGTGGATGCCGATGCGGGCACGCAACGCCTCCCGCGCCACCCGCGTGATCGCGGCGACCTCGCCAGGCAGCGATCCACCGTTCGTGTCGCACAGCGTGATGATGTCGGCGCCGGCCTGCTCGGCGGCGTGCAGGGTCGCCAGCGCGTACGGCGTGTCTTCCTTGAACCCGTCGAAGCAGTGCTCCGCGTCGTAGACCACGAACTTGCCGTGCGCCTTCAGGAAGCGCACCGTGTCGGCAATCATCGCCAGGTTTTCGTCGAGCGTCGTCTGAAGGACTTCGCGGACGTGGAGCGGCGACGTCTTGCCGAAGATCGTGACGACCGGCGTGGCGGCAGCAATCAGCAACTGGACCTGATCGTCGGAGGCGGCCGAGACATCTTTCCGGCGTGTTGAACCAAACGCCGCGAGCCGCGCGTGCGCGAACGTGCGGTGCCTGGCCTCGGCGAAGAACTCGATGTCGCGCGGGTTGGACCCTGGCCAGCCGCCTTCGATGTAGTGCACACCAAACGCGTCAAGCCGATCGGCGATCCGCAGTTTGTCGGCGACGGAAAACGAGATGCCGTGTCCCTGTGTGCCGTCGCGCAGGGTGGTGTCGTAGATCTCGATCTCAGGTGTCATGCCGGGAATCGTCCTTCCATCATCGTCTGTGCTAGTCGCAGCAAACGCCGCGTGTCCTCGAACGTCAGCCGCGCCAGCGCCTCGTCCACGGGCAGCCACGCAATGACCCGGCCGTCGGTCGCCGGGAACTCCGCTGTCGCGCGGATCAGAAAATACTGAACGCTATAGCGTGTGCCGGCCCAGTCAAACACGAGCGGCGCGCCCACCGGTCCGAGCAGTTCGCCGGTGACGCCGGCTTCTTCCTGCGTCTCGCGGACACCGGCGTCCGCATCGGTTTCACCAGGCTCGACGTGACCTTTCGGGAAGATCCAGTAGTCCGGCACTTTCTTGGAGGTGACGAGCAGGATCGTCAGATCGCGGCCGCTGCCGCGAAAGACGATGCCGCCGGCCTGCGCCACAGTGCCCATGCGGCGATTATATGGCCGGAGACTCGGGGCACGACTCGCGTCCCGATCGGTCATCGTGACAAGATACGACCCGATGATTCGGACCGTTCATACTGCGTGTGCCCTTGTTCTTCTGCTCTCGTGTTTCGCGATCGACGCCGCCTCGCAATCCGTTCCCGTGATCGACGGCCCACCGGCGCCGGTGGCGCCCGAGGTGATCACGCGCGACGCCGTCGGCAAAGTCACCGTTCGCGCGATCAAGCTGACGGCGCCGCTCACACTCGACGGGAAGCTCGACGAGGACGTGTACACGCGAGAACGGTCGTTCGGGGGGTTTCTGCAGGCGGCCCCGACGTACGGCGCTCAAGAGACGGAGCGCACCGAAGTCTGGGTGATGTACGACGACGAGAACATGTACGTCGCGTGCCGGTGCTGGGATTCGGCGCCGCCGGAGAAGTGGATTGCGAACGAGCTGCGCCGCGATACGAACCAGCTGCGCCAGAACGATCACATCGGTGTCAGCTTCGACACGTTCTACGATCGCCGCAGCGCGTTCATTTTCTACACAAACCCGCTTGGTGCGCGCGCCGACTACTCGGTGGTCGACGAAGGGGCGCCGAACTCCGACTGGAATCCGGTCTGGGAATCAAAGACCGCCCGCTTTGACGGCGGCTGGACGGTCGAGATGGCCATCCCGTTCAAGTCGCTGCGGTATCGCTCGGGGCCGGATCAGGTGTGGGGCTTCCAGATGCGCCGGTCCGTGCGGCGTAAGAACGAATGGACGTACTTGACGCCGGTGCCGCAGGTTCTGGCCGGCCCGCAGGCATTCAACCGTGTGTCGTCCGGCGGCACGCTGGTGGGCCTCGACCTGCCGGCGGCGGGGAAGAACATCGAGCTCAAGCCGTACTGGCCGTCAACGTCACCAGGGACTTCGAACTCCTGGCGCGGCCGGCGACAATCCTCGGCGTGACGATTCCGGCCGGCAGCCACGAGTTCACCAACGCGCTGGTGTCGTATACGGTCGGCGCACAGCACCGCGTGTCCGGCACACTCTCGCTGCAGACCGGACACTTCTACAACGGGACGCTGACGTCGGTCGGCTATTCAGCGGCGCGCGTGGCCGTTCTGAAGCAGTTCTCGTTCGAGCCGACAATGTCGATCAACCGCGTAGAGATCCCCGGCTCGACGGTCACCACGCGTCTATATCGCACGCGCGCCGACTACGGCTTCTCGCCGCTGATGTTCGCGAGCGCGCTGCTGCAGTACACGTCGAACGACCGCGCGTTCAGCAGCAATCTGCGCTTTCGGTGGGAGTATCGCCCCGGCAGCGAGCTCTTCATCGTCTACACCGACGAACGGGACATGACCGACCTGCGGTTCGCGCTGGCGACCCAGGTGCTCGGCCTCAAAAACCGGGCGTTCGTCGTCAAGGTCAACCGGCTCCTACGTTTCTAGGAGGAGGTCGCTACTTTTTCGCGAGGCCGTCGACGTGGACTTCGAGCAGGTGGTTGACGCGGATGCCGTAGACACCGTCAGTCGGCGTCTGCGCGGTCTTGGGTGACGTGCCGACCACGGTGCCGTTGACGACGTACTCGATCTTGTCGGCGGCGACGCGCACTTCGAGCGCGTTGGTCGACTTCCCCTCGGCGTCGGGCTTCTTCACGGCATCGTTCGCCGTTTTCGGGAGCACGTTCTCGGTTGCCGTGTCGCCGGTGCGGCGCTTCACGAGGAACGTACCGTCCTGCGCGACGAGAAAATACAGGTAGCTCTGTTTGGGGCCGTCGAGCGCGCTGCCGCCGAAGACCAGGCCGTAGTAGTTCGTGTGGCCGCTCGGCTTCACCAGCGTGAACGTGCCCTTCACTGAGTAGTTTCCCGTGGCGGTGTTCGCCGGATTCCAGTACACAGCCGCCTGCGGGTTGGTCGCGTGGAAGCCCGTGCCCATCGTCACGAACTTGATCGTGCCGGCGCCGTCGGGATCCGACGCGCTGGTGCTGCGGTCGGCGCGCACCATCCAGCCCTTCGGGGCCTGGGCGAGCAGGGGAGCGACGATGAACAATGCCAGCGCGGCGACAGTGACGAAACGTTTCATTGAAATACCTCCAGGAAAATTATCAGAACGTGGCGATTGGGTTGAGCGGAAAGCCGGTGCCGCCGAGCACCGGCGCCGCGGCGGCGGTGAGCAGGAAATCCCAGCGATGCAGGCGCGCCGCGACGTCGGCCGCGGCATCGAGGTCCATCACGTCGATGAGCGGCAGGCCCAGCGCGACGATGGCGAGTTGATGGATCGGACGCGGGGATCCATCGACGCCAGACGGCTGCACGTCGTTGACGGCGTCATTGCCAAGCAGCGCGACGTCCCGCTGCTTCAGCCACGGCATCACTGAGGCGTGGAATCCGGCGGCGCTCGCCGCCACGTTCCACGGCCCTTTCCGGGCGCGCTGCACCCAGCGTCCGGTTCGCAGGAACACCGCGTCGCCGCTGCCGATCGTGATCCCCGCGTATTTCTCCCACGCTTCGAGATCAGACGCGTACACGGGCGTCCCCGGTTCAAGGTACGGCACGTTTTTCATTCGCGGCAGATCGACGATGATGCCGCGCGTCATGATGCCGTTCTTCTGGTGCTCGATGCCGTTACTCGGGCAGCCGGGACCAGGGGCGATGTCCGATCGCAGGAAGCCGTTGAAGATCTTGCCCTCGAACGAGTAGTGACACAGCGAATCAATGTGCGTGATGACCGAGCCGTGATACCAGATGGTGTAGAGATCCATCGCGTGGCCGCCGGCGTCGAGCGTCATCTCCTGGCCGAGCGGCCGTGGATTGTCGGCGGCCTTCTCCTTGTCGATCGTGTGCGCCAGCGACACCGACACGCCGTCGCGCACGAGCGTGAGCGCCTGACGGCGCTTGTCGGCGGTGATCAGGTTCAGCGTGCCGATTTGATCCGCCTTGCCCCAGCGTCCCCAGTTGGACAGTTCGGTCATCCAGCGGTTGACCTGATCTTTCGTCGTCGGTGGATCCGCAATGCTGAAGCCTTGCGCCACGTTCGAGCTGGAGCCTTGCGCCGCGTTCGAGCCTTGCGCCACGTTCGAGCTGAAGCCTTGCGCCACGTGCGAGCCTTGCGCCACAACTGAAAGCGCCACGCACACGGCCGCTGCCAACATCGCACGCTTCATCGCATCCTCCTACCCACCTGCCCTACCTGCCCTGCCAACCCTACCTGACCCGTTCGGGGAGCGCGAAGACGTAGAGCGCATTGCCGGTGCCGGGCATCTTCACTTCCGGCACGATCGTGCGCGGGACGACGCGGGGGCTGCCGCCGCCGGTCGCGCCTGTCGTGACCGCGACGTACTGACGGCCGCCGGCCGTAAACGTGACCGGGTAGCCCATGACCGTCGTGCCGAGCCGCGTCTGCCACAGGGTCTCACCCGTTCGCACATCGAACGCGCGGAACATGCGATCGAGATCGCCGACAAAGCCGACGCCGCCGGCCGTCGTGATCACGCCGGTGAGGAACGGCGACCGCTGCTCGCGGCTCCACACTTCCTTCATCGTCTTCACGTCGAACGCGGCGAGTTTACCGACGTTACCGTCGCTGCCGGGCATCTCGAAGAAGCGCCGGTCGGCGCCGGTGCCGCCCGAGCCGTTCGTGAACTCGAGCTTGCGGCCCGACATCTCCATGCACGACTGGCTGAGCGGAATGACGAGCACCCCTGTCGGCTGGTGATAGCTCATCGCCTGCCAGTTGTGGCCGCCTTCCGTGCTCGGGCACGAGTCCACCCACTGACCGGTCTGCTGTTCGAGGATGTCGGCGCGATATTGCGGCGCGCCGGTCTTCGGGTCGATCGAATCGAAGACGTTCTGGAAAATCGTTTCCTTGTAGCCGAGGAACTGGCCGTTGCGGCGATCGAGCTTCCACAGAATGCCCGGTTTGCCGATCGTGAAGACGACCTTCTGATCGCCAATGTCCACGAGCACCCGCTCGAACACCTCGTCGAGATCCAGCGATTCGCCAGGCGCGTGCTGGTAGTGCCACGCGAGCGTGCCGTCTGTCGGGTGCAGCGCGACCGTGGAGCTCGTGTAGAGCACGTTGTCGAAGTTCGTCGTCCCGCGACTCGCGCGCATCCACGGCTTCGCCTGCGCGATGCCCCAGTACGTGAGATCCAGATCCGGATCGTAGGTGCCGGCGATCCACGTCTCGCCGCCGACGCGGAGGTTGTCGGCCAGCTTGCCCCACGTATCGGCGCCGGGCTGTCCCGTGCGCGCGATCGTATTGAACTTCCAGAGCTGTCTACCGGTCGCCGCGTCGTAGCCACTGATCCAGCAGCCGTCGTTGCCGTACCGATCGCATCCGACCAGGCCGTTCACCACGACGCCCTTGATCACGATCGGGCCTGCGGTGTTGGCGTAGCCTTTCGCGCGATCCGCGATGGGCGTGTCCCAGATCTTGCTTCCGGTGCGCGCGTCGAGCGCCGTCAGGCGCGCGTCTGTCGTGGCGACGAACACTTTGTCCTGAAAGATCGCCATGTTGCGCATGGCGGCGATCCCCGTCGCCGTGTTCGGCCCGAGGTGGTTTTCCCAGATCAGCTCGCCCGTCTTCGCATCGAGCGCCTGGACGACGTTCATCGTGTTCGTGA
>JAYVMG010000485.1:0-2758 GCA_043759095.1 Acidobacteriota bacterium
GATCTGATCGCGCACCTTCGTCAGCGGCACGAGCGCGCCGTAGCTGTCGCGCACCGTCGTGATGCCGTACCGCAAATCAATCTGCGCGGCCTCGAGCACCATGTCGTCCTGGCGCGGCTGGTATTTCGCCATCGTTTCGTAGCGATCGTTCTGCCCGCCGTAGAGCGACAGGTGGACGTTGGTGTCGATCATCCCCGGAATCACCCATCGGCCGCGCGCATCGATCCGCCGCGCGTCAGCGGGGATCGGCGCCGCACTGCGGGGTCCGACCGCGGTGATGCGCGCACCGTCCATCAGCACCACGGCATCCGCCATCGGTGCGCCGCCGTTGCCGTCAATCACCGTCCCGCCGACGATCGCCGTGCGATTGCCGGGAGCCTGCGCGTGAACGGATGGAAGCGTCAACGCCAGCGCGAGGCCGGCCAGGGTCAACCCGCCGAGGATCGATGCGCGGCCGGTCACTTTTTTGTCGCCAGCGGGAGATCGTCGCGATTCCCCCACTCTTCCCAGGCGCCGTAGTAGTTGCGCAGCTTGTCGTAGCCAATCAGGCGCAGCGCAAACAAATCGACCGACGCGCGCATGCCGACCTGACAGTAGGCGATCACTTCGTGCGACGGCGCGATTCCGTGATCCTCGTAAATTTTCTTCAGCTCGTCGGCGGACTTGAACGTCTTCTGCTGCGCGTCGAGCAGGTCTTCCCAGTAGATCGGAATCGACGAAGGCACGAAGCCGCCGCGCTTGATGTTGCGCAGATCCTTACCCTCAATCTCCGCCGGGGTCCGGGCGTCGATGATCTTCACGCCTGGCTTGTCGATCGCCGCGACGACGTCGCTGGCGGTGGCCACCCAGCGCGGCTGCGGCCTGGCGGTGAACTTCGCCACGTCGGGCGCGGGCGTAGCCGTGGACGCCGCGCGATGCTCCGCCGTCCACTTGACCCAGCCGCCGTTCATCAACGCAACGTTCGAATGACCGTAGTAGTTGAGAATCCACCACAGGCGCGCGGCGAAAATGCCGCCGCGTTCGTCGTATACGACCACGCGGGTCGTGTCGGAGATGCCCAGCTTCGCCATCATCTCTTCGAAGGCGGCGGGTGTCGGCAGGAACGTCGGCGGGGCTTTGGCGTCGCGGATCGCGCCCGGCGACACGTAGACGGCGCCGGCCACGTGACCGTCGGCGTAGCCGGCCTGGCGCATGTCGACGATGCGCACATTGGCGTCGGCGGCATGGGCGGCCACCCAGTCGGTGTCCACAAGCTGTTCGGGATGCGCGTAGGTCATGGCCATCAAAGCAATTACTGCAAGCATCCGCAAAGTTTAGCGCATGCAGCACGAGGTTTCCCCGTACAGTGGAAGCGTGAACGATACGACTTTGAACGGCGTCTCCGTGTTGGTGGCTGGCGCGGGCCTTGCGGGGCTGGCGGCCGCACGTGACCTCATCGCGCGGGGCGCCACCGTCACCGTGATCGACGTCCGCGACCGCGTGGGCGGCCGCGTGTGGACGATTCGGGATGGCTTCACCGAGAGCCAGCACGCCGAAGCCGGCGGCGACATGATCGACGAAGACCAGCACGAAATCCGCACGCTCGCGGGTGAACTCGGTCTGAAATTGTCGCGGATCCTGCGCGGCGGTTTCGGGTACGTCCGGCCAGACGCGGCCGGCCACGCCAAAATTCTGCCGCGCAACGCCATGCGCGGATGGACGCGCATGGCCCACGAACTCAAGGCCCTGTCCAATCCGTACCGGCTGGCCGAGCGCCGGTGGGAGTCGCCGATTGCCGCTGATCTCGCGCGGCGCTCGGTCTCGACCTGGCTGGATCAGGTGAAAGCGGACCCCGAGCTGCGGGCGACCGCCAACGGCCTGCGCGGCTTCTTTCTCGCGGATCCCGACGAGCTGTCGCTGATCGCGCTCGTCGATCAGTTCTCGGACAACGACTCGCCGGGGCCCGGCAACATGTACCGCATCGAGGGCGGTAACGATCGGCTGGCCGCGGCGCTCGCGGCGCCGCTCGGCGATCGCCTCCACCTCAGCACCGACGTCGTCGCGCTGTCGCACCGGGGCAAGGTGGTGCGCGTCAGCGTGAAGAACAACCGCGCCCTGGCGCAGATCAACTGCGACTACGCGATTCTCGCGCTGCCGGCCACATTGCTGCGCCGCATGCCGATCACGCCGGCGCTGCCCGCGCAGCAACACGAGGCCATCGCGCGTCTGAAGTACGGCCGCGCCACCAGAACACTGTTGCAGTTTTCGAAACGGTTCTGGCGCGCGCCGGGCCGCGCGCGGGCATTCGGTTCGCCGCTGCCGTTTGGCGCCGTGTGGGACGGCAACGAGGAGCAGCGCGGACGCGCGGGCATCCTGAGCCTGCTGGCCGGCGGCGGCGCCAGCGATGCGACGCAGGCGATCGTCGCCAAGCACGGTGCGCGGGGGCTAACCGATGCGCTCGACTTTCTCGGATCCAAAGGCAGCGAACTCACCGCATCGCGGCAAATCGTGTGGGAACAGGATCCGTACGCGCGCGGCGGATACGCGTATTTCGATCCGGGCTTCGATCCGGCATTGCGGGGATGGCTGGCGCGACCGTCAGGCCGGCTGTTCTTCGCCGGCGAGCACACCAGCATCAAGTGGCAGGGCTACATGAACGGCGCCGTTGAAAGCGGACGCCGCGCGGCGGCGGAAGTCGCCGCGGTCCACACGGCGCCGGTCGCGTCATAAGAAGAAACCGCGGAGATCGCGGAGGTCGCAAAGGGTTTCTTCCGAATCG